>CACFVE010000001.1 GCA_902569735.1 uncultured Pelagibacteraceae bacterium
AAAATAAAAATTATGGTGAATATACTTTTCATTATTGGTTGTGGAAAAATTATTTAAAGGAAATTAATTCAGAATGGATTGGTTTTTGTCAGTATAGAAAGTTTTTTTCACTTACGAATATTAATGAAAAAAATATTCCATTTGATTTATTAGAACAAAATGTGATTAAAGCAATTCCTTCGGAATTAAATATTTATGATTGTATTTTAGGTGAAAAATCTCCTGTAGACAATTATAGATTTAAATTTTTTAAAAAAAATTTAATTAAAATTATTCGGTCACCATCTGTAATTTTTTTTAAAAAAAAAAGAAGTATAAAGTTTCATTTTGATGTTTTTCATGGAGAAGGAAATTTAGATTTAGCTATTGATTTACTTGAAAAAGAGAATAGAGAATCTTTTAGGTATTATGTAAATACTAAAACCTCATTTCATCCACATAATATGTTTATCTGTAAAAAAAAATTTTTAATTGATTATTATGAATCCATTTTTCCTTGGTTGAAAAAATGTGAGAGTATTTTTGGATTTTCAGATTTAAAGGGGTATGGAATGAAAAGAATTTATGGTTTTCTTGCTGAACGGTATTTGTCTTATTGGTTTCAAAAAAATAGTAGAGTTATTGAATATCCAATCGTGTTTAAAGACTTATCAGATTATAAAAATTTTTGAGAGTTACAAAATTCTTTAAAAGTCATTAAATTTTTATCTTTTTTTGATAAAAAGAATCTTTTTTTAGGCCATTTAATTTTTAAATCTTTGTCCATTACATTAATTCCATTTTCAAATTGAGGTTTATAATAGTTACTAAGCTTATAATAGATGATATTTACTGTATTAAAGCTATAATAAGCATGCCCGAAACCTTCTGGTATGTATAAACTTGTAGCATTTTCAGAGGACAAAATAATTTTAAAAGACTTACCAAAAGTTTTTGATTTTTTTCTTAAATCTATCACTACATCAAGAATTTTCCCTTTTAGGACATTTACATATTTTGCCTGCTGAAATTTTGTTTGAAAATGAAATCCTCTTGCAACATTTTTTTTGGATGTTGTGCAATATTCAAAAATAAACTTTTTATTATTAAAAAATTTTTTATTATAAGTTTCTCTTAAAGATCCTCTTTTATCTAAATTATTCTTTTGTTTAATAATCAATAAATCTTTTATTTTTGTTTTATAAATTTTCATTTCAGATATTTTGTAATTTTTTTTAAATTCATATCCATTTTTAATGGAAGCTCGCCTTTTGAAAATATCTTTTTTATATTTTTATTTTCTTTTTTTGCAAACTGATACACAGTTTGTGGTTTTCCCCCAATATTGAATATCCCCTTTTTGTCTAATATTTTTAAAAGAATTTTTATAAAATCATCATGGTAAATAAAATTAGTTTTTACATTTGAAAAGGCAGATTTGTGAACAAAAGGTCTTTCTGTCATACAAGTTCTTAAAATTAGAGAATTTTTATACATTTGAACAGCACATTCTGCTCCAAGTTTTGACCATCCATAGTTATTCCAAGGTAATAGAGGGTCTGTTTCTTTGTAATTCCCTTTTTGTCCTTGATAAACATAACTTGTAGAAAAGTGAATTATCTTTAAATTTTTTTCAACACATACTTTAATAATATTTGCAGTGCCAATTATATTTAAATCGATACTTTTTTTTACATTTTTTTCATGAATCATCATAGGTCTAGATAACCCGGCCAAATGCATGAGATAATCTGGTTTAAATTTTTTTATATTATTTCTGATAGATTTATCGCTTAAAATATTAAGTTGTTTTTTATTTCTAAAAATAAACTTAAATTTACTTTTTTTATTTTTTAAAATTTTTGCAAATCTGCCTTCACCACCTGTGACTAAAATTCTTTTCATTTAATTTTTTAAAATATTCTTGATTTTTAATATACCAATCTACTGTTTTAGATATACCCTGATTTAGGTTTATTTTAGGCTTCCATTTTAATTTTTTTTTAATTTTATTACTATTAAGAGCATATCTAAAATCATGTCCCGGTCTATCTTTTACAAATATGATTTTTACTTTTTTCCCAATTTTAATTTTTTTATTAATAAATGATTTTAAAATTTTCTTTACAAGAAAAATATTACTACAATTAATTCCTGAACCTACATTATATTTCTCTCCTGATCGACCTTTAAAAAATAATTTTATAAGAGCTTCACAATGGTCATTTACATATATCCATTCTCTTAAATTTTTACCTTTCGAATATATCGGAAGAGGCTTATTGTTTAAAATATTGTAAATCATTTTCGGAATTAATTTTTCAGGAAATTGTCTTGGACCGTAGTTATTAGAACAATTTGAAATTACAGCATCGATTTTATGAGTTCTGACATAAGCATTAACTAAATGATCTGATGAGGCTTTGGAAGCAGAATAAGGAGAGCTTGGTATATATGGAAAGTTTTCGGTAGATCTTTTTGATCCTAAAATATCTCCATAAACTTCGTCAGTTGATATGTGAACAAGTCTAATCTTTTTTTTGTAATCTTTAATGGCTTCTAACAAGTTATAAATTCCATGGATATTATTCTTAATAAAGTTTGAGGAGTCACTTATCGATCTATCTACATGGGTATCAGCAGCAAGATTAAAAATTCCATGTGGTTTAAATTTCTTAAAAATTTTTATAATTTCTTTTTTATTATTTATATCAAGTTTTTTAAATAAGTAATTTTTGCTTTTAACATCCCTTAAATTATATTTTTGAGCAGAGTATGATAGTTTGTCGATGTTAAAGACTTTAAATTTTTTTTTAAGCAATAGCTTTATTAGACTACTTCCAATAAAACCATAACCTCCAGTTACAATAAACCTTTTCATTTGTTATTATTTATATTATTTATGTTTGTAAGTACACTTTCTATCATAATGAAGGCACTTTTTTGATGCAAATAACAAAAGAAAATTTAACAATAATTATAGTTACAATAAAAAGTCAAAATATTATTGATGATTGTTTAAAATCAATTGATCCTGACATAAAAAAAATTATAGTTGAAAATTCTTCTGACCAAGAATTTATAGATTCTTTAAAAAAAAAATATAAAAACATTGAATGTTATCTCACTGGTAATAATTTAGGAATGGGAGCGGGTAATAATTTTGGAATAAAAAAATCAAATACTAGATATGTTATGATTTTAAATCCAGACACTATCTTAAAACCAAATACATTAAGTCAGATCTTTGATGCTTCGAAAGATTTAGATTTTGCGATTCTGAGTCCAATAAGTGATAACAAACATTATCCAAACTACAAGATAGATAAAGATTCAAAACAGGATAATAACGATTTATTTGAAGTTGATCAAATTGATGGTTATGCCATGATTTTGGATAAAAAACAATTTAATGATAAATTTTTTGATGAAAAAATATTTATGTATTTAGAAAATGACGATCTTTGTTTGAGAAGTAAAAAAGATAATAAAAAGATTTATATTTACAGTAAATCTCTTATCTCACATCTTGGGGCAAAAGCAGTAGATGAAAAATATTTTGATCAATTAGAGTTTTCAAGAAATTGGCATTGGAATTGGTCAAAGTTTTATTTTAGAAAAAAACATTATGGATTTATAAAAGCCTTTTCTTTTGGAATTTTAGTGTTCATTAAATCAATTTTTAAAAGCCTTTGTTTTTTAATAATTAATAATAAATTTAAGAGTAAATTGTATTATTACAGAGCATCAGGATTTATGAACGCAGCATTAAACAAAAGTTCATGGTTTAGGCCAAGATTAGATTGATTTACTTATTTCAAAGATATATTTAGTGCTAATGTTAAAAAGCAAAAAAAGAATTTTGGTTACAGGTGGCGCAGGATTTGTTGGCACAAATTTGATTAAATTTTTTTTGAAAAAAACAAATTTTTATATCATTAGTTTAGACAATTATTCATCAGGAGATAAAAAAAATCATATTAAAAACAAAAGAGTAAAATATATAAGAGGCAATACAAAACATATAGATCATTTGATTAAAAATCCTGAAAGTATTCATTCAATTTTCCATTTTGGTGAATTTGCAAGAATTTATCAAAGCTTTATCAAAATGAACGAATGTGTTGAATCAAACTTTACAGGTTCTAATGCTGTGTTTAATTTTTGTTTAAAAAATAATATCAAACTTATTTACTCAGCTACATCTGCTTCATTAGGGAATAAAGGAGAGGACAAGAATTTATCTCCTTATGCTTTCTCTAAAGCCACTAATCTTGAGCAATTAGAATTTTTTAAAAAATCTTTCAAATTTAAATATGAGATTATATATTTTTATAATGTTTATGGACCTCATCAAATATCAAGAGGATTTATGTCAACGGTAATAGGTATTTTTGAAGATCATTTTTTGAGAAAAAAACCTTTACCAGTTGTTAAACCTGGTTCTCAAACAAGAAGATTTACACATATAGATGACACAATTGAAACTTGTTATTTAGCTTGGAAAAAAAATTTAAATAGGCATTATATAATTTCAAATACTGAGTCATACTCGATAAATGAAGTAGCTAGAATGTTTAGGTCAAAAATTAAATATTTGCCTAAAAGAAGTGGGGAAAGATACATTTCTTCTCTGGTAGATAAAAATTTATCAAACAAAATTTATAAATATTTTGGAAAACGAAAATTGAAAGAGTACATTCATAATTTTATTAATCGTAATTCTTAATGGCCAGGAAATTCGATTAAGCACTCAGTTTTATAGCCTTTTTTTTTGAGAAGATTGCTGCCTGGTAAATCAAAGAGATTAATTACAAAAATAAATCCAGCAACTATTCCACCAGATATTTCAATCAACTTAGCCGCTGCCTCTGCTGTTCCTCCAGTGGCAATTAAATCATCAATTACAAGAATTCTTTCTCCTTTGGATATAGAATCTTTATGAACTTCGATTGTCGCTTCACCATACTCGAGTTTAAAATCAACCGAATGAGTTTCAGCTGGAAGCTTATTTTTTTTTCTAAGTAAAATAAATGGTTTATTTAAAACATAAGACACTGTCGAGGCAAACACAAAGCCTCTAGACTCAATAGCTGAAACTTTATCAAATTCTAATTTTTTTGAAATTTCGATTATTTTGTTATTTGTATATTTAAAAGCATCGGGATTTTTTATTAAAGTAGTTATATCTCGAAATAATATACCTTTTTTTGGATAATCCTGAATTGATCTGATATGTTTTTTTAAATCCATATTTAGCTTCAAGTTTTAACAAAAAAGGATTAATAATTAAATAATGAAAAAAAGAAAACTTGGGATAATTGGTGGAAGCGGTCTCTACAAAATGGATGGTTTTCAGAAAAATAAATGGAAAAAAGTGAATACTGCCTGGGGTAAACCATCAGATGAAGTTTTAATAGCTGAACTGGACAGGGAAGAAGTTTATTTTATGCCAAGGCATTCTAGAGGACATAAAATTAACCCAACTAATATAAATTTTAGAGCTAATATAGATGTAATGAAACAATTAGGAGTTACAGATATAATTTCCGTCTCTGCAGTGGGCTCTCTTAAAGAAAATTTAGAACCAGGTAAATTTGTGATAGTTGATCAATTCATAGATAGAACTTTTGCAAGGGTTAAAACTTTTTTTGATGAAGAGATTGTCGCACACGTTTCAATGGCTAAACCAATTAGTCCAGGTTTATCAAGATGTTGTGAGGAAGCCTTAAAAAAATTAAATATTACTTATCAAAAGGGAGGCACTTATATTGTGATGGAGGGGCCACAATTTTCTACTTTAGCAGAGTCAAATTTATACAGATCTTGGAATGCAGATGTTATTGGAATGACAAATATGCCTGAAGCAAAATTGGCTAGAGAAGCAGAAATTAGATATTGCACCGTTGCTATGGTTACCGATTACGATTGTTGGCATCCAGATCATGAAGAAGTCGATGTATCAATTGTGATTAAAACTTTAAAGCAAAATGCATCTAATGCACAAAATATGATAAAGGAAGTAATTAAAACTTTTAAAGATTATTCGGTGGAAAAAGATCCTGCCAATAATTGCTTAGATGTTGCAGTAATAACTGACCCAAAAATTAGATCTAAAAAGACGATTAAAAAACTAAAATATATTGCAGGTAGAGTCTTAAAAAAATGAAAAATTTTTTTTCTAAAATTTTTAATAAAAATAAACATAAAAAAATTAAAATTGACTTACAACAAAAAAAAGACGTTGAAATTTTTAGAAGTAAATATGAAAGCTATATAAATAGTATACAAAAAACATTAAAAAAGAAAAAAGAAATCAGTTTTCTTCATTCGGGACATATAGGAGATATAATTAATATTTTACCAATTATTAAAGAAATTTCAAAAACTCATCAATGCACACTTTTTATTGGTATAAATGTTCCATTACCAGTTCAATATAATGATCATCCAGGTGGAAAATTTTTTCTTAATAAAAAAATTTACGATATGCTATATCCATTATTAAAATCTCAAAAGTATATTTATAAAATTGACATATTTAATAAACAAGAAATTGATATAAATTTTGATTTAATTAGAGAACTACCAATTAATTTACTATTTGATAATGCCAGATATGGCTTTCATATAGCTGGTGTACAAGTAGATTTGAGTAAAAAATTTTTAGATGTAGAAGAACATTCCAGTTTAAAAAATAAAATCACAATATTGAGATCACCAAGATATCAAAATCCTTTCATAAGCTATAGTTTTCTTGAAAAAATGGAAGATCCTTATTATTTGGGGACCTTAGAAGAATATAATCATTTAAAAAAAGAACTAAAAAATTTGAAATTTTATGAATGTAAAGATTTTTTAGAAATGGCATCAATAATAAAATCAAGCAAAGTTTTTATTGGAAATTCTTCTTTAGGCATAGATATAGCTGATGGACTAAAAACTCCAAGATTATTAGAGGGTTCACCTTATTTCCCTGCAAGACAAGTGCATGGAGAAAATGGTTTTGATTTTTATTTTCAATCTCATTTCGAAAAATACTTTAATTTTTTTAATAATAAATAATTTTAATATTTAGAATATTTTTTTACTTCTCTTACGTTTGACCCTGTTAATTTGTTAATTCTAAGTTTGATTTGAGCGCGATCATCATTATTTTTATAGACATCAATTGCAACTTCAGTAATTTTTTCTAAATGTTTTTGAGTTTCTCTTTTAAAATTTTCCATTTCCCAAATTTTTAAATTAGTTTTATACAAATTTTTCCACAATTTTTTAACTTTCATGTCAATCTTAACGTTTCGTTTTAATGTCTTTTTTAGAGATGAGTATTCTTTATTAATTTGATTCAAATGGGACTTTTTAGAAATCTTTTTTTTTTTAATTTCTAATATGGTTAATTTATCAATTATGTCACCAATAGGGGTTTCGATGTATACTTTTTTCATTTTTTTTGTATAATTACCTTTATAAATAATTTTTTTTGCTCAATATAGCAATTAAATAAGTTTATTAAATATTAATATATTCAATTATCTTATCTAATAGATGTCGAAAAAAATAAAGAAAGTTAAAAAATGCTTATTATGTGGAAGGAGTAAGCTTAGATCTCTATTTAACGTTGGAAATTTATATGTAAGTAATTTTGTAACTAAGAATAATATTTATAATGGAACGAAATCAAAACTCAATCTTCTTTATTGCAGTAATTGTACTTTAATTCAACTCTCGCACTTAGCACCACAAGAAATAATGTATAGACGATTTTATTGGTATAAGTCAGGAGTAACAAAAACTATGAGAGAAGGTTTAAAAGAACTTTTTTTAGATTGTGTTAAAAAAGCTAAATTAAAAAAAAATGACGTTATTCTTGATATTGGTGCAAATGACGGAACTTTATTAAAATATTTTAAAATAAACAAATTTAAAACTATAGGCTGTGAGCCTGCAACCAATTTAAAATCTGAACTAAAAAAAAATTGTAATTATTTAATTAGTGATTTTTGGTCTAAAAAAACACTTTTCAAACTTTTAAAAAGAAAAAGAATAAAAAAACCAAAACTTATTACTGCAATTGGAATGTTTTATGATTTAGAAGATCCGAACAAATTTATTAAAGATGCAGCAGACAGTTTAGATGATAGAGGTATTTTTGTAGCTCAACTTATGAGTTTAAAATCTATGATAGAAAAAAATGATTTAGGAAATATTTGTCATGAACACATAGAATTTTATTCATTTAAATCAATCAAATATTTATTTGAAAAAAATGGATTAGAGATATTTAAGATTTCAAGTAATGATATTAATGGTGGAAGTTATAGATTTTATTGTAGAAAATTCAAAAGAGGTAGCATTCGCCTTCCAAAAGAAAATATTTTAAAGATGATGAAAAAATTTGTTAATAGAGTAAAAATGAATAAAAGAATTACAGTGAATTTTATTAAAAAACAAATTGAGAATAATAAAAAGATATTTCTTTATGGAGCTTCTACTAAGGGAAACACAGTATTACAATATTATGGTTTTAATAAAGAAATGATTCCCTATGCAGCAGAAAGATCACCCTTTAAATGGGGAAAATATACCATAGGAACAGGAATAAAGATTATTTCTGAAAAACAAGCTAAAAAAATGAAGCCAGATTTCTTTTTTGTTACTCCATGGGGCTTTATAAAAGAATTTATTAAAAGAGAAAAAAATTGGCTAAATAAAGGTGGAAAGTTTATATTACCATTTCCAAAAATGAAAATAATTGGGAGAAAATGACCAAAAAAAGAATACTAATTTTAGGTGCTACAGGTCAAGATGGATCTTTACTTTGTAAATATTTAGTCAAAAAAAAGTTTAAAGTATTTGGACTAGCAAGAAAATCTGCTACAGGAAATTTAAAGAATTTAAAAGAAATTATTGATCTGTCTAATTTTAAAATACTTCACGGCGATCTTCTTGACCTCATTTCTATTGAAAAGATTATAAGAAAAATTAAACCTCATGAAATTTATAATTTTGCAGATCAAGACCATGTTAGATGGAGTTTTGAAGTACCTAGCTATTCTTTTGATGTTACTGGTTCTTCAGTGGTGAAATTGTTGGAGATAATTAAAAATCATTCTCCGAAATCAAAATTTTTTCAACCTTTGTCATCCAATGTTTTTGGTGGAAACAAAAAAAATAAACAAAGTGAAAACGAAGAATTTACTCCTTTAAGCATTTATGCACTTGGAAAAGTGTCTGCTTTTTACGCCTGTGAGATGTATAAAAAGATACATAATTTGAAAGTTTATAGCGCTATTTTTTATAATCATGAATCTGAAGTAAGACCAGAAGAATATGTAACTAGAAAAATTACAAAAAGTGCTGCTAGAATTTTTCTAGGAAAACAAAAAAAAATTTCCTTAGGAGACATTAAAGCTAAAATTGATTGGGGTTATGCTCAAGATTATGTTGAAGCAGCTTATAATATTATGCAACTGAAAAAACCAGATTATTTTATTATTGGATCAGGCAAGGCTTATACAGTTGAATATTTTCTAAAAAAATCATTTAAGTATGTCGGTTTAAACTATAAAAAATATCTAAAGATTAATCGGAAATTAATAAGACCTATTAAAAATTCTACACTCGTTGCTAATACTTCAAAAGCTAGAAAAGTTTTTAAATTTAAAAATAAAACAAATATAAATAAGATTATTTCTATAATGATGGAGAATGATCTTAAAATAGAGAGCAATAACTAAGGAATGATTCAAAAAATTTTATATAAAAAAAAACTTTTAGCGATGATAGTTCAAGAAAATAAATTTTATAAACCAGGTGTTAAATTTATTACTCCTAATAATTTAACATTGCAATTAGGTTTTATGCATCACAAGTCTCAAACTTATATAAAACCTCATACACATAAAAATTATTTAAGAAAAATAAAAAAGACTACAGAAATTTTATTAATAAAAAAAGGATCACTAAGAGTAGATTTTTATTCGAAGAAAAAGTATTTGTTTAGTAAAGTTGTTAACAAGGGAAAGATATTAATTCTTCTAGAAGGATCACATGGTTTTAAAATGTTAGAGAATTGCTCTATGTTAGAAATCAAACAAGGACCTTTTAACCTAGCCATGGATAAAGAAAGATTTGATAAAGTTAATGAAAAATATATCAAAATTAGAAAATAGATCAGATTCGATAATTAATCACAATTAAATTGTTTTAGGATTAAATGAAAATAAAAGGCAAAGAGTATAGAACTATATGGTTTGAAAATAATGTTGTTAAAATCATTGATCAAACAAAGCTGCCTCATCAATTTATTATAAAAGATTTAAAAACAGTTAAAGACTCTATTAACGCTATAAAGACAATGGAAGTTAGAGGAGCTCCATTAATAGGAGCTACCGCAGCTTATGGATTAGTTTTATCAATCCTTGAAAAAAATGATCAATCTTTTTTAAAAAAGTCAGCTGAAGATTTAATAGCGTCTAGACCTACGGCTATTAACTTAAAATGGGCTGTCGATAGATTGATGAAGAGAATATCAGGCATAAATAGCAATGAAGTTTTTAAGATAGCTTTAAATGAAGCTAAAAAAATTGTAGAGGAAGACGTAACATTTTGCAAAAACATCGGTGAAAATGGTCTTAAAATTATAGAAGAAATATCAAACAAAAAAAAAGATAAGGTAAATATTTTAACTCATTGCAATGCAGGCTGGCTTGCAACAATAAATTGGGGAACAGCGACTTCTCCTATTTATCATGCACATCAAAAAGGAATTAAAGTTCATGTATGGGTAGATGAAACGAGACCAAGAAATCAAGGCGCTAATTTAACTTCCTATGAACTTAACGAAGAAGGAATTTCTAATACTATAATAACTGATAACGCTGGAGGTATTTTAATGCAAAGAGGCCAAGTAGATATGTGCATTGTTGGAACTGACAGAACTTTATCTAATGGCGATGTTTGTAATAAAATTGGAACTTATTTAAAAGCTTTATCTGCAAAAGATAATAACGTTCCATTTTATGTTGCTTTACCAAGTTCAACAATAGATTGGAGCATTAAAGACCACAAACAAATTCCCATTGAAGAGCGAAATTCAGAAGAGTTATCCCATGTTGAAGGAGTTGATGAAAATAATGAAATTAAAAAGGTAAGAATTTACCCACAAAAAAGTAAGTCACTAAACCTAGCCTTTGATGTAACTCCTGCTAAACTGGTAACAGGATTAATTACAGAAAAAGGAATTTGCGAAGCATCAGAAAAAGGATTGAAAGGATTATTTAAATGAAAAAAATACTATTAATTTTATTTGCAGTTTTATTTACAACTAGCCTCCTAGCTCATTCATCTCCACAATTTAATTCCAAAGACAATTGTAGAAAGAAATTGTCAATGCTTAAAGGTATCTCAAAATTAAAAGGTTATGGAGGGGGAGAAATTATTAAATTTAATTCTTACACTGGATTTGACCAAAGAACAGTTTTGATAGACGGTCATTTGAATAATCCTATCGAAATTACTGGATATCTTCGATTGCCAGAGGGAACAGGCAAAGTTCCTATAGTAATTTATACTCACAGTAGCGGAGGACCTGGAGATTATGTTTGGGACGATTTTGTATATCATGCTGCACAAAATCTTCTGAAAGAGGGCATAGGGGTTATGTATATTGATAATTTTTGTCCAAGAGGCGCTAGAGAAACTTGGAGAGATCAATCAAGAGTTCCTCTGATAAATGGTGCAATTGATGCACTTATGGCTCTAAAACTTTTACAATCTCATCCAAGATCTAATGGAAAATTTGGAACAACTGGTCATTCAAGAGGTGGAACTAATTCTTTTTTCTTAGCAGATGTAAAACTAACTTCTAAGTTTCTTGGAGGCACAAAAGGTTTTGATGCAATTCTCCCAGAAGCAGCAGAATGTAGGATGGCTGGTTTTTTTGCAGAACCAGAATTAACTTCTAATACAACAATGCTTGTAGTGCATGGTGGCGCAGATGATTACACATTAGCTAAGTTTTGCAAAGAGCATGCAGAGAGAATTAAAGCTCCACCAGGAAAAGTAAAAATTGATATTAAAGAGGGCTGGTACCATGCATGGCATGCAGGTAAAAAACCTTGGAGAGAAAAAATGGCAATGACTGTTCATGAGTGTCCTGATTTTTACGTTGATAATGAAGGTCGATTTACTAATCCTACATGGGTAGAGTGGATGGTAAATAAACATAAAGTTTACCCTTCAGTAGAAGCGTTTTATGAGATGGCTCAAAAGAATCCAAGAAAAGCATGGAAATCTGGTTTTAAAATTATGAAAAAAGAAAAATGCATTTCTAAAGGAGTTACTATAGGCGGAGATAATGCCGACGTTTATATGCCTCAATTTATAAATTTCTTTAAAAATAATTTATTATAGTGAGTAAATTAAGAGCTGAAGTAATAAAATATTCTAAAAAATTAAATATAACTAATTTATCTGCGTTAAGATCAGGAAATATTTCAGTAAGAGCAAAAGAAAAAGGAGTTGATGGATTCTATATTACTCCATCTGGAAGAAAGTACTCAACCTTAAAACCTAAAAATATAGTTTTTGTTTCTTTAAAAGGAATTTTTGATAAAAAAAAAGGAAAACCATCCTCAGAATGGAGATTTCATCAAGATATATATGTGAATAAAAAAGATGCTAAAGCTATAGTTCATGCACATTCTACTTGTGCAACAGCTATATCAACTCATCAAAAAGATATTCCAGCCTTTCACTATATGGTTGCAGTTGCTGGAGGAGAAGACATAAAATGTACTAAATACGCTACATTTGGGACTAAAAACTTATCAAGAAATATTATCAAAGCACTCAAAAATAGATCAGCTTGTCTAATAGCAAATCACGGTCAAGTTGCTTTTGGAAATAATTTAGAGCAAACTTTTGAGCTTGCTCAAGAGGTCGAAAATATTTGCCATCAATACATTAATGCCCTAAGAATTGGAATACCTAAGATTCTTTCAAAAAAAGAAATGAAAATAGTTTTAGGTAAATTTAAAAATTATAAAAAAGGATAGTTTTTAATGATTAAGGTAGGCGAGCATATAACTATAGATTTCTTAGGTGTTAAAAAAGATTATTTACCAGAATTTTACGAAAAAGTAATTTATAAAATCGCTAAAGCAGCAAAAGTTGAAATTTTAAATGTTTCTTCTCATAAATTCGAACCTCAAGGCTTTACACTAGTTGCATTATTAGCAGAAAGTCACTTTAGCTTTCATACATTTCCGGAAAAAGGAGTAATTAGTTTTGATTTCTTTACATGCGGTAAAGTTAACCCAAAAGTTGCTCTTAAAATACTTAGAAAAGAAATCGATCATACCAGAGTAGTTACCCATGCATTTGATAGAAGCAGTGTAGGTTTATATGATGATATTTATAGCACTCCTGGTCAAAAGAAATTTTATGTAGTTAAAGATGTTTTAGAAAAGTTTACTTCTAAAGTAGGTCAATTTGTAGAAATAATGGATTTAGAAGAATTTGGACATGCTTTATTTATTGATCATGAAATACAAGTCGCTGAAAAAGATGAAAAAATTTATAGTTCAAACTTCTTTAAATCGAGCTACGATCTAAGCAAAAAAAATAATAATGTAGCAATTATTGGTGGTGGAGACGGAGGAGTTGCACGAGCTTGCCTAGAAAATAATTCTAATTATATAGACTGGTTTGAACTTGATCCAGAAATAGTTGATGTTTGTTACCGTCATTTACCAAAAGTTTGTTCCAAAGTAAAAAAAAGTAATAAGATAAAAACATTTTGGGGCGATGCATTTAAAAGCATAAAAGAAATAGAAGACTCTAAATATGACAAAATTTTTGTAGATTTAAATGATGATCAATATTGTATCGATTTAGCTAGAAAAAACATGAAAGGTCTTAAAAGAATTTTAAAAAAAGGCGGAGTTATTACCGCACAAGTAGGCAGTAAAGATAAAAAACCTAAACAAGTAGATAATTGGTGTAAGGTACTGGATAAAAGCTTTGGAAATGTTAGAGTTTCGGGAACGTATATACCTAGTTTTGACTGTAATTGGAATTTTGCTTCATCTATAATGAAGTAATGTTTCGGGTTTCTTGCATTCAGCTTTGCTCAAGTGACAATGTTGAATATAATTTAATAAAAACAAAAAGACTTATTCTCAAAGCTGTTAAACAGAGAACAAATTTCATTTTAACTCCCGAAGTTTCATCAAAAATTTCTTTAAACAAAAAAAAACTTTTAAGAACCGCTACATCTATGGATAAAGATTTGTATTTACATGAAATTAGAAGTTTAGCTAAAAAATATAAAAAGTGGATTTTAATTGGATCATTAATTCTTAAGATAGGTAAAAATAAATTAGTTAATAGATCAATTTTGATTTCACCGAAAGGAAGAATAAAATGTTACTATGATAAAATTCATATGTACGATGCAAAATTAAGTAAAAATGAAAAATATTTTGAGTCAAAATTATTTAAATCAGGTAATAAAATTAAGTTAGCAAAATTACCCTGGGGGAAATTAGGTCTTTCAATTTGTTATGACTTGAGATTTCCAGGGATGTATAAAAAAATGTCAAAACTTGGAGCTATGTTTATAAGTGTACCGTCAGCATTTACAGAAACAACAGGTAGAAAACATTGGCACACTCTTTTAAAAGCAAGAGCAATAGAAAATATTTCATACGTATTTGCACCCGGTCAAGCTGGAAAACATTGCAACGGCAGAAAAACTTATGGACATTCCCTTATCGTATCTCCAGACGGTAAAATTTTGAAAGAATTGGGGAAAAAGGAAGGGGTTATAACTACTACAGTCAATCCAAAATTAGTGATTAAATTAAGAAAAATTATACCAAGTGTTAGCTTTCATTAGAAATGAGATTTAACTTCTTTAATATTAGAGTTAAGAATTTGATTTATCTTTAACTTTAATTTAGCTCTTTCATCGTTAAACTTGTAAACATTTCTAGCTAATTCAATAAATTCTTTTCCGAATTGATTATTTTTTTCTGCTTTTCTTTTTCCATTTTCGATATCCCAAAGTTTTAAATTTATATTTTTTAGTTTTTCCTTTAATTCAATGATATTTGTTTTGTCTTTAATAAATTGATTCATAGTGCTATTTAAAGAAATTAGTTCTTTATCTACTTCTTTTAGCTTTTCTTTATCATTAATTTTTATTTTTTTAATCTCTAAAATGGTTATCTTATCAACTAATTCTCCTGCTGAAATTTCTGCCAATATTTTGTCTAATTTTGTATTCATTATATTTTTTTTAGCTATACTACATAATAAATATACTCGGGCGAAATAATGTCAAACATATTAATAATTAAACACGGTTCTCTTGGAGATTTAATACAAGCTAATGGTGCTATAAAAGATATTAAGAATTTTTACTCTAATAGGAAAGTTTTCCTACTAACCTCAAAACCATATTCTTTGTTTATGTCTGAATGTCCGTACATTGATGGAGTAATTATTGATAAAAGATTACCACGGTGGAACTTATTTTTTTTATACAATCTAAAAAAACTATTATTAAAATATAATTTTAGTAAAGTATTTGATCTACAAAATTCAAGTAGAACAAAATTTTATAAAAATTTTATTATTAAAAATGCCGATTGGTGCTCTTCTGAAACCACATTAGAACCTGGACAAAGAAAGAAAGACTTTGATGAAGATCCGGTTTTGGACCGTATGGAAGTTCAGCTTAAAAAAAGTGGAGTTCCCACTAAGTATGTAAAAAATGTTGACTTAAGTTGGGCCCAAGATGACCTATCAAATATCACACAGCAATTTACAAACAGAGACTATATTTTACTTTTTCCCTTTTGTTCAAAAAAGCATCAAAATAAAAAATGGCCTTTTTTTAAAGATTTAATTTCAAGAATAAGAAGAGATTATAAAAATAAATATTCTGTTTTAATTGCTCCCGGTCCAGATGAAATAAAAGAAGCTAAACAGTTAAATGCGAAAATAATAATGAATGGTGAAAAGCCTATTAACATTAAAATGTTAATTTCGTTAGTTAATGATGCAAAATTTATTATCTCTAATGATACAGGACCAGCTCACATTGCTTCTCATCTAAATAAAAAAGGATTAGCTCTATTTGGGAGCCATACTTCAGCAAAAAAAGTTAGCATTGAAAACTCAAATTTTAAAACTTTAAGTGTAAAAAACTTAGCTGATTTAAACGTAGATACAGTTATTGGAGAAATAAAAAAAAGACTAAATTAATTCTATATATTTTTTCACAATTTTATCCCAGCTAAAATTTTTTGAAAATTCTAAAGCGTTAGCACCTAATTTTTTATAATGATCATTATCTAAAGTTTTTATCAATATGTCATAAAGTGCATTTAAATCATTACCATCACATAAATAACCTGTTTCCCCATCAAGTATTGCATCACCTTCACCTCCGAATATGCCACCAATTGAAGGCTTTCCATAAGAAGCAGCTTCAATAAAAGTAATCCCAAATCCTTCTACTGATTTTTTATAAAGTATTGATGGCATCACTAAGATATCTGATTTTTCTAATAAGCCAATTTTTTCTTGTTCAGTAGATTTGTAAATAAAAGTTACTTCTTTAGTTAAGCCCAGTTGTTTTGTTAATTTTTCTAAATTATTTTTTTCATCTCCAGTCCCAATTGAAACATATTTTAATTTTGGAAATTTAGGTAAAAGATTTTTAATAGTCATCAAAATATTCTGATGACTTTTTCGACCATCCAATCTGGAGATTGTAATTAATTTTGGAAAAGAATCACCGTAAATCGTTTCGGCAAATTTCTTGCCTTCGTTGTTCACATTAATAGGATAATTACAACCAGGATTAATAACTTTAATATTTTTATTTTGAAAACCTAATTTAATGACTAATTTTTTTGTGAAATTTGAATTTGCAATCACAAAAGTTGCTTTATTTAATGCATTAAGCATTCTTTTATTCAATGAAGTCCCTGGAGTATGATTAATTTCTTTAGAATGTATTAAGCAAAAAGTTTTTGTCTTATTTAAAATACTGGAGTCTAAATTTTCTATACTTTTCCAGTGATCAAAAAAAGCAGCTCTCAAATTATTATTATTTATAAATTCCTTTACAAGATTTGCTTTTCTGTATTTTTTAAAAATTTTAAAACCAGATATTCTTTCTATATTTAGTTTAGAGTTTTGGTCGTAACTTTCAGAATTTTCAAAACTATCTGCAAAAACTTTTACAGGACCATGATTGAGAAGAGCGATAGATAGTCCTTCCATCAAGTTTTGAATCCCACCAATATCGGGGGGAAAGTTTCTAGTTGAAATTAAAAACATTATTTAAACCACTTAATATTACATCCCATACTTGGAATTTGTTCTAAAGGACCCTTTTGAGTCTTAGCTATCATTTTCATAGCTAATTTTAAATCGCTATCTCCATCTCTTACAGGCTTCAAATCTTTAAGCTCTCTAATTCTACCTCTATATTGAAGTTCTAATTTTTTATTGTAGCCAAAAAAGTCAGGTGTACAAACTGCTCCATACTTTTTTGCAACTTCTTGCGTTTCATCTATTAGATAATCTAAATCACCAAATTGATTATCTTTTGCAAATTCAATCATTTTACCGAACGAATCTTCCGGGTAATTTTTAGTATCATTTGACATAATAGCTACAGAGTTAATTCCTTCATTCTTTAAATCTTGGCAATCTTCAACTAAATCTTTAATAATTGCTTTTACATATGGGCAATGATTGCAAATAAACATTACCAAAGTCCCATTCTTACCTTTGATATCCTCTAATGAGACCGATTTGTTATTTATAGATAGTAGCTTAAAATCTTCAGCTTTTTTACCGAAGTCACAGATTGGTGTTTTTGTTAAAGCCATAATATATTATAAGAGTTATAAATTAATTATACAGCAATTTTATGATTTATGATTTTGAAGGCAAATCACCCAAACTAGACCCAAACAGTTGGGTTGCACCTAATGCGGTAGTTATTGGAAACGTAGATTTAAAAAAAGACTCGAATATTTGGTTTAATGTTACCCTTAGAGGTGATGTAGAAACTATTACAATAGGAGAGGGTTCAAACATCCAAGATGGCAGTGTGATTCATACAGACCCAGGTTGCCCGGCAATCATAGGAAAGAATGTTACTGTGGGTCACTTAGTAATGCTTCATGGATGTGTTATTGAAGATGATTGTTTAATTGGAATAGGAAGTACTATTTTAAACAAAGCTAAGATAGGAAAAAATTCTATTATAGGAGCTAATGCTCTTATAACAGAAAATAAAGTAATTCCAGAAAGATCATTAGTGCTCGGTAGTCCTGGTAAGATTATTAGACAAGTAACAGATGAAGAAATAAAAAGCATTAAAGAAAACGCTCAACATTACGTTGCAAATTATAAAAAGTATAAAAAATAGATTTTAAACAATTATTAATGAAAAAATTAATTATTTTTCTATTAACTTTTTCCTTATTTAATTTCAAAAGTATTAATGCCGACACTATTTATAATGGAATATTAATAGACGCTCATAGTCAGGTTGGTATCTTAATATCCAATGAAGAGGTGTCTAAAGAAATAAATAATAATGATGTTTATTTAACTTTATTATCAATGAGGGGAAAACATGAAAATGCCACCAAAAGATACAAATCAATTCAAAAACAAACACAAGGTAAAGTAAGGTATTTAATTTCAACAAAATTAAAAGGTTTTGCCAGGAAAAAAAGGGACGCAAATGAAGCTATAAGAGGAATTAAGGAATTAAAAAGACAAGCAATCGATAGTAAAATTAACTATGTAGGTTATGGAGAAATTATAGTCCAACATGCTCCCCATGATCATGAAAAACTTAAATATGAAGGAATCAACCTTAATTTAAAGTCTTATAGAATAAAAAAGGCAATCGATATTGTTCTCGAAGATGATGCACCTATAATTTTACATGTAGAGTTAAATGATTACGAAAAAGATTCAAAAAAAATATTAAATCAATTAGTTGAAATAAGCAATGAACATCCTGACAAAAATTTTCTACTAATGCATATGGCACAAATTGAGATCAAAGAAGCAAAGTTTATTTTAAAAAATACAAATAATGTTCATTTCATTACTTCTCACTCAGATCCCTATAGAGCAAAAAATGAAAAACGTAAAAGATTAGGTACAGCACAAACAGGATGGATAACTTTATTTAACAAAAAAGATAATTTAAAAAAAAAATGGAAAAATTTGATGAATGAAAACCCTCATCGTTTTGTATTTGCATTGGATAATGTATTTGACCATCATTGGAAGAAAAAATACAAGGAAAGGATATATTTTTGGCGCAAAGCTCTAGCCTCTTTGAATAAAGGTACCGCATTACTTATAGCATGTGGAAATGCTAATAATTACTTTAAGCTTGAAGTGAAATGTAAGTAAAAACAATTAAAATTTTTAGGGAACTAACCAACTATTTTTTTTATTATCTAAATCAAATATAGCTCTTCGATGACCTTTAGCAGCTAAGTATAGCCATTCAATAGATTTAATATTACATTTAATTACCGTAAAATTTTCATAACCTTTTTCACTTTGCTCCATCGTATAATCAAAATCCTCTAATTTTGAAATCATACCTGATGTCGGTTTCTCTGATGCAGAACCAGGCGCATCATCTGTAAGGTAACATCGTCTACTGATATGTTGAGTTTTTTTCCAAGACTCTTCAGATAATGAATTTTTATTATTAATTTCGCAAATGACTTTAACTCTTAATTGAATTTTTTCTTCTTTATCGTAAAAAACCAAAGAAGCATTTTTATTTTTTTTAAGGATATTTACTTTTTGAGACCTAAGATCAGTATGAAATTGTAATACATTATTATTCTTATCCGATTTTCTTAAAACAACTATCCTTCCATCAATTTCATTTTGATCAGCACAAATAAAAACTGGTATTCTAAAAGGAGAGCTCCTATTGATTACCGCCTCATCCAACAAGGACCATAATTTTTTTTTAATTTCTTCTAAATTTTCATAGTATGCAGGTTGCATACTCTACTTCCTAAATCTTTTAATTAAGCTCGATGTATCCCATCTTTGTCCACCCATTTTTTGTATCTCGGCATAATATTCATCAATAATTTTTGTGATAGGAAGAGGAGAGTTACTTTTTTTTGCTTCGTGCATTGCCATTTTTAGATCTTTTCTCATCCAATCAACCGCAAAGCCATAATCAAACTTACCTTCAATCATAGTTTTATGTCTATTATCCATTTGCCAAGACTGTGCAGCACCCTTTGATATTACCTCAATAACATCATGCATATTTAATCCTGCATTAATACCAAAATTGATAGCTTCAGATAATCCTTGAACTAAACCTGCAATGCAAATTTGATTTACCATTTTGGTTAACTGTCCATTACCTGCAGGACCCATGAGTTTTACTTTTTTACTATAACAATTAATTATAGGTTCAGCTTTTTTATAATCATCTTGATCGCCTCCAACCATAACAGTTAAAGCTCCTCCCTCAGCTCCTGCTTGACCTCCTGAAACTGGAGCGTCTAAAAATCCCCATCCATGTGCTTTAGATGAAGCATATAGTTTTCTTGCAACCATAGCTGAAGCTGTAGTGTTATCAATGTGAATAGATCCTTTTTTAATTGAATGATAGACACCTTGTTTTCCTATTGTTACTTCTTCCAAATCATCATCGTTTCCAACACAAGTGAATACAAAGTCAGAATCTTTAGCAGCTTCTTTAGGTGTTTCTGCTAAATTTCCTTTGAATTCTTTAATCCATTTTTCTGCTTTAGATTTTGTTCTATTATAAACGGTTACATTATGACCTGCTTTTGATATATAACCAGCCATAGGATAACCCATTACACCTAAACCTATGAAAGAAACTTTACAACTCATAAATGATTAATCTCAATTTAAATAAAAAAGTAATTATATTTGGTTTTATTTTTACATTTTTTTCAAGTTTTGGACAGAGTTTTTTTTTAGGATTATTTAACGCACCAATTAGAAATGAATTAGGTATATCGCATGGCCAATTTGGTAGTATTTATGCTATATCAACAATTTGTTCTAGTTTGTTACTTATATGGGTTGGTAAAAAAATTGATGATTATAAAATATTAAATTATTCTTTTTTTGTAATTATTTTGTTGTTTATTTCATCATTATTTTTTTCAATGCTAAATAGCATTTATCTTTTTGCTATTGGAATTTTTTTAATGAGATTCTCTGGCCAAGGATTAATGAGTCATACTTCTACTACTGTTATTTCAAGATTTTTTGAAAAATCAAGAGGAAAAGCTCTTAGCACTATCTGGCTTGGCTTGTCTGCTGCTGAATTTATTTTACCAATTTTCATTACTTATTTATTTTTATTTTATTCTTGGAGAACAGTTTGGCAAGGAATTGCAATATTGATTATTATTTTTTTACCTTTTGTAATTTTGAAAACAGTAAGATCTATTAATGTAAATTCAAGAGAAAAAGAAAATTTTGATAAAAATAATAATAGGACAAAAATTAAAAACTGGCGGAGAATTGAAGTAATTAAAGATTATAGATTTTATATTGTTTCTCTAAATATGTTAGCCATGCCAATGATAATTACAGGAATTTTTGTATATCAATCTTTTATCACTGATTCAAAAATGTGGGATCTTTATATAATTCCAAAATCTTTTATGATTTACTCAGTTTTTTCTATAATTACCTTGTTTTTATCTGGTTTTTTAGTAGATAAATTTACAAGTCGTAAATTAATCCCAATAATGAACATTCCTTTGTTGTTGGCTATGATAATATTGTTTTATTTTCAAAATGAAAATTTTGCTTATTTATTGTTTGGATTGGCTGGAATTTCAAATGGTTTTGGAAATGTTTTAGGCTCGTCAACTTGGGCTGAGATATATGGAGTTAAATTTATTGGCAGCATTAAAGCTTTAACAACTGCTTTTATGGTATTTTCAACGGCTTTCGGAACAGCTGTATTTGGAGTTTTAATTGATAGTAGTTTTACCATTGAAGACATAGCCTTCTTGGCAGGCGCTTACATCTTAGTATCTTTAGTCTTGTTAATGATTTTTAGAAAAAATTTAGAGCCAATGAAATTATCAAATTAAGCTTGATTTATTATAATTATTTGAATAAATAGCAATTTATATGGCCAGAATTACCGTAGAAGACTGTTTAGAAAAAGTTGATAATCAATATGACCTAGTCCTATTAGCTAAGGAAAGAACAGTACAATTAAATTCAGGGGCACCTATTCTGGTAGAGGAAGATAACGATAAAAGAACAATTATATCTCTCAGAGAAATTGGTGATGGTAAAATTTCTGTAGATGAATTAGAACAAAATGCAATCAAAAGACTTCGAAAAGAGCCTGATGAAGATGAACAACAGGAGGATGTAGAAGAAGAAACTAATGATGATTTTGAAAATTTATACAAAGGCCAAATTTCTAAAAGCGGAGTGGCCATTTTACCTTCTAAAAGAACACGAAGAGTGCCAGAAATTAAAAAACCAGCTTCGAGTAATTTAGCCAAAGAGGCACTTTCAGAATTAAAATCAGAACAACCTCAAATAAAAGAAGAAAATTTAGAAAAAGAAGAAGCTCCTCTCGAATTAAAAGAAGAGGCATCCGAAGAAGAAAATAAATCAGAGTAAGTTATGATAAAGACCGTCTCAGTCGCACCTATGATGGATTGCACTGATAAGCATGAAATATATTTTTTAAGTTTAATCAGTAAGAATATTCATCTTTATACCGAAATGATTGTAGCTAATGCTATTGTAAAAGGAGATCGTAATAAACTTTTATCATTTAAAAATATATCTAATCCAGTAATTCTACAAATTGGAGGTTCAGATCCAGAGCAATTAGCTGAAGCTTGTAAAATTTCAGAAGACTATGGTTACAAGGAAATAAATTTAAATCTTGGCTGTCCAAGCAAGAAAGTGCAAAAAAATAAATTTGGAGCTTGCTTAATGCAAGAACCAGATCTTGTAGGTAAATGTATTGAAGCAATGACAAAAGCAACTAAGCTTCCTATAACAATTAAAACAAGGATAGGATATAATGAAATTGAAAATTTTGAATTTTTAAGATCTTTTATACAAACTACTAAAGATGCAGGATCAAAAAAATTTATTATTCATGCTAGAAAAGCATTGCTACAAAAACTCAGTCCTAAAGAAAATTTAAACATACCACCATTAAAATATGAATTTGTTTACAAATTAAAAGAATATTTTAAAAATGATGAAATTATTATTAATGGAGGAATTAAAACAATAGAAGATATTAAGTATCATTTATTAAAAGTAGATGGAGCGATGATTGGAAGAGCAATATACCATTCTCCATATTTTTTAGCAGACATAGAGAGAGATATTTTTAATAATAAAAACATTCCTACAAGAACTGAAGTAATGGAAAAACTAATTCCATATATACAAGAACAAACTTCTAAAGGTGTACAATTAAATCATATAATGAGGCATACTGTTGGTTTGTTTCATGGACAAAATGGATCAAAAACTTGGAAACAATATCTTTCTAAAAATATGTGTATCAGAAATGCTGATCTACAAAAAGTGAATCATATTATGGATCAGGTTAAAAACACCAATCTTGCATCAATAGAAAGATAATTTTGGATATTCTTTCACAGTCAGAAATTATCTATTTAATTTTCATAATGGTAATAACAGCAATTCCTGCAGGCTTTGCTGCTGGTTTGTTTGGAATTGGCGGTGGACTAATTACTGTTCCAATTTTATTTTATATTTTCAGCGCGTCAGGCATTGAACCTGATTACTTAATGCACTTAGCTGTTGGAACATCTTTTGGAATTATCATTCCAACTTCAGTTGTTTCTGTTTTAACTCATCATCAACATAAAGCTGTAGATTTTGGTATTGTTAAAGGGTATGGCTTTTTTGTAGCTACTGGAGTGATTTTGGGGACTATTTTGGCTGCGAGTTTAAAAACAAAACCTTTGATCTTATTTTTTACAGTTGTTGTTTATATTTTAGCTTTCTATTTGCTATTTCTTAAACAAAAAGAGGAAAATTTAGAAATAAAAATGAGTTTATTAGCTAAGGGGGTATCAGGTATCATAAGTGGTTTTATCTCTGCACCAATGGGAATAGGGGGAGCAGTAATGAACGTTCCAATTCTTAAATTTTTTGGCTATCCAATAAATAAAGCAATAGGTAGTGCTGCAGCTATTGGCTTTATAATAGCTCTATTTGGGGCGGCAGGTTTTTTAATTTCAGGATCATATTTAGGTGTAAAATTGCCATTGAGCTTGGGTTTCTTAAATATCCCAGCTTTTTTAATTTTTTTTCCAATTACTACTTTTATGGCAAGGCTGGGAGCAAAAACTAGTCATAAAATTAATAAGAAAAAAATGACAAAGTATTTTGGTTTGTTTTTACTCGTTATCGGTACTAGATTTTTATACGAATATTTTCAACTTTAAATTTTTTGATCATAATCTCCAATTTTTTCAGTTTTTTGAAGTAAATTGTCAATAAAATCAAATATTTTTTTCTTTCTAGAATTTGATGTTGTGCTTTCCGTTACAACTACTAAAGATGGTTTATTGGAAGAGGCTCTTATTAACCCCCATGATCCATCTTCTAAAGAAAACCTTATTCCATTCACCTTCAGAACTTCTGTAATTAATTGACCGTCTATTTTAGTATCTTTTTGTTTTAATTTTTGAATTTCATCAATCATTGTTTCAACAATTTGATATTTCTCTTCGTCTTTACAAAATGGTGCCATAGTTGGAGATTGATAAGTAATAGGCAATTCTTTAATTATATCACTTATCTTTTTATTTTGTTTTACTAAAAGATGACAAACTTGAATCGCAGAATTTATTCCATCGTCGTACCCATATCCTAAAGGATTATTGAAAAAGAAATGTCCGCTCTTTTCAAAACCAGCTAGTGCTTTTTCACTATTAACTTTTCTTTTGATATGAGAATGTCCCGTTTTCCAATATATAGTTTTACAGTTATTTTTTATAAGAATTTTATCATTTTTAAACAATCCAGTAGATTTTACATCTACAACAAACTTGGAATTTTTATAATTTTCAGATAGATTTCTTGCAATTAGCAAACCTACTTTATCTGAAAATATTTCATTTCCATTGTTATCTATAACACCACACCTATCTCCATCTCCATCAAAACCAAATCCTATATCAGCGTTATTCTTTTTAACTGCATTAGATATAGCATGAAGCATTTTAAGATCTTCAGGATTGGGATTATACTTAGGGAATGACCAGTCTAATTTACAGTCCAATTCTATTACTTCACATCCAATTCCTCTTAAAATATCTGGAGCGAATACTCCAGCAGTACCATTTCCACAAGCAACTACAGCTTTTATCTTTTTATTAATTTTATTTTTTTTAATTAAATCTTGTATGTAAATATTTTTAAAATTTTGAATTTTTTTAATATCACCTTTACCATTTTTGAAATTTTTGTTTAATGTTATATCTTTTAGTTCATGCATTTCTTCTGGGGCATGCGTTAAACCTTTTTTGATACCCATTTTCACACCAGTCCAACCATTTTCGTTGTGACTAGCAGTAACCATCGCAATAGCATCGGAATTTAAATTAAATTGTGCAAAATAAACCATCGGTGAAAGAGATAAACCCACATCTTCAACTTTACATCCTGTAGAAATCAAACCTTCTACAAGAGCTTTTTTAATTTTTTCGCTATAAGATCTATAATCATGTCCAACTATTACTCTTGGATTGTTATTTTTGGTATGATTTATAATTTGAGTTCCTAAACCTTTGCCTAAATTAGCGATTCCCTCAATATCAATCTCTTTTTCAAAGATCCACCTTGCATCGTACTCTCTAAAACCATTTGGATTGATTTTCATTAGCTATAAATACTAAAGAATATAGGCATTTGTTATTAAATGTTTATTAACAAAACTTTCCACTTGCAAAATTAATCAAATGTTCTTATAATGTTCTATTGATTTCAATGTTATATAGTATACTAACATAACTGTAACACAACATATAGTTGTTTTGTTAACAAATCGATTAAAATAAGGAAAATATGAACAAAAACGTATCATTGGCAATAAAGAAAGCTGTCGGCAGTATAAACCATAAGAACCAAAATGAATTAAAAAATAATAATGGGCCCAAAAAACCAGATCTATTTTCATTGTCTGGTGATACCGAGCTATTTCAGAATGATAAAGGTATAACCATTAAAATTGATAGATCTAGAGACGTAAATCTTACCGATTTTGGAAAAGCAACTCTTAAAGATAGATATTTAGGGCAAAACGAAAGCTTCCAGGACTTGTTTGCAAGAGTAGCCAGCGTTTATGCCGACGATAATTTACATGCTCAAAGAATATATAACTATATAAGCAATCTTTGGTTTATGCCAGCAACACCAGTTTTGTCTAATGGTGGAACTGAAAGAGGATTACCTATTTCATGTTTTTTAAACGAAGCAAATGATAGCCTTGAGGGAATTACTGATCTTTGGGAAGAGAATGTTTGGTTAGCAGCTAGAGGCGGAGGTATAGGGAGTTATTGGGGCAACCTAAGATCAATAGGTGAGAAAATAGGGAAAGTTGGAAAAACTTCTGGAATAATTCCTTTTATTAAAGTTATGGACTCATTAACTTTAGCTATCAGCCAAGGCTCTTTAAGAAGAGGATCAGCTGCTTGTTATTTGCAAATAGATCATCCTGAAATAGAAGAATTCATTGAAATGAGAAGACCAACAGGTGGGGATGTAAACAGAAGATCATTAAATTTGCATCATGGTGTTTTAGTTACTGACGATTTTATGAGGGCTGTAGAAACTGATGGTCAATGGGCGCTTAGAAGTCCATATGACGGCTCTGTTCAATCTACCATTCCAGCTAGAAATTTATGGATTAGGCTTTTAACTGCTAGAATTGAAACAGGTGAGCCTTACATAGTTTATATAGATACAGTTAATAGACAAATACCCCAACATCATAAATTAGCAGGATTGAAAGTAAAAACCTCAAATTTATGCAGCGAGATAACTTTACCAACTGGACTAGATAATGATGGTAAACAACGAACAGCGGTTTGTTGTCTTTCTTCTCTTAATATAGATACTTACGATCAGTGGAAAGATGATGCTCAATTCGTTGAAGATGTTATGAGATTTTTAGATAACGTTATGACAGATTTTATTGAAAGAGCTCCAGATGAGTTTGCTCATGCCAAATATTCAGCAATGAGAGAAAGAAGCGTAGGGCTTGGGGTTATGGGCTTACATTCCTATTTTCAACAAAAGAACATTCCTTTCGGTTCGGTTATGAGTAAAGTTTGGAATAAAAAGATATTTAAAAATATTCAAGAAAAAGTAGATTTAGCTTCAAAAACTCTTGCGGAAGAAAGAGGAGCGTGTCCTGATGCTGCAGAATACGGTATCAATGAAAGATTTTCAAACAAAACAGCTATAGCGCCAACTGCATCAATTTCAATTATTTGTGGAGGTTCGTCACCAGGAATTGAACCAATCGCAGCTAATAGCTATACCCATAAAACTTTATCTGGATCATTTAATGTTAGAAATAAATATTTGAAAAAAGTCCTTCAAAAATATAGCAAGGATACAGACGAAGTCTGGTCAACTATAACAACTAACCAAGGTTCGGTTTCTCACTTAGACTTTTTAACTGCTGACGAAAAAGATACTTTCAAAACTGCTTTTGAAATTGATCAAAGATGGATCGTTGAGTTAGGCGCTGATAGAACGCCTCATATTTCTCAAGCACAATCGATAAATGTTTTTGTACCAGCAGATATACATAAAAAAGAACTTCACGATATTCATTTTCAAGCATGGAAAAAAGGATTGAAAAGCCTTTATTATTGTAGATCTAAATCTATTCAAAGAGCAGAAAATGTAGAGGCAGGATCATCAACAGATGTGACGAAAAATGTTTATTCCAAATCAAATGAATCAAATAATAAAGACAACAATTATGAGGAGTGTTTATCATGTCAGTAGTTGAAAAAGCAAAGCCAGGAATAATTCAACCAAAAAAAATGGGCTTATTAGTGGAAAATCCAGTTTATAAACCGTTTAGATACCCATGGTGTTACGATGCATGGTTAACTCAACAAAGAATTCATTGGTTGCCGGAAGAAGTTCCTCTAGGAGATGATGTAAGAGATTGGCAAAAAAACTTAACTATAGAAGAAAAAAATCTTTTAACACATATATTTAGATTTTTTACTCAAGCAGATGTTGAAGTTAACAACTGTTATTTAAGACATTACACAACTGTTTTTAAACCCACTGAGGTTTTAATGATGATGACAGCTTTTGCTGCAATGGAAACAGTTCATATTGCTGCTTACTCTCACCTTTTAGATACAATCGGAATGCCAGAAACAGAATACTCGGCTTTCTTACAATACAAAGAAATGAAGGATAAATATGATTACATGCAAGGATTTGATGTTAAGTCGAAACATAACATTGCTATGACAATGGCTGTATTCTCTGCTTTCACAGAAGGACTTCAACTTTTTGCAAGTTTTGCAATACTCTTAAACTTTCCAAGATTTAATAAAATGAAAGGAATGGGTCAAATAGTTACTTGGTCGGTAAGAGATGAAACTTTACATTGTAACTCTATGATTAGATTATTCAGAGATTTTGTGAAAGAAGAACCACAAATATGGAATGATAAATTAAAAAAAGAAATCTATGATGCATGCAAAACTATAGTAGAACATGAAGATGCATTCATTGATTTAGCTTTTCAAATGGGTCCTTTAGAAGGTTTAACTGCTGAGCAAGTTAAACAATATATCAGATTTATAGGAAACAGAAGATTAGAACAACTAGGACTAAATCCAATTTATGATGTTAAGAAAAATCCTCTAACATGGTTAGACACAATGTTAAACGGAGTAGAGCATATGAACTTTTTTGAAGGTCGTGCAACAGAATACTCTAAAGCTTCGACTAGAGGAACTTGGGGCGAAGTTTTTGCTTAAGAAAACTAAGTAAAATATAGTTTTACTTTTCCTAATTAAATAAAGTATCATAATGCTTAATGAGCATAGTTATCAAGCACTATGATGCGAAATTCAAAAAAGAATTAAATCCAAAAGTCGGTTTAATAGCTTTATCGACAGACCAAACTATTGAAAATGATTTTCAAAATATTTGTAATAATTTACCAGTAGATATTTTTATAAACCGTATTCATAATAAAAATCCTTTAACAAAAGAAAATCTTTTAAAAATGCGAGAAGATTTAGCTTCTGTAACAAAGAAAATACTCCCTGATGAAAAATTAAATACGATCGCATATGGTTGCACATCTGGAACTATAACTATTGGGGAAGATAGTGTGAAAGAAAAGATATTATCAGCTAAACCTGGCAGTTATGTTACAACTCCAGTAACTTCTGCAATTAAAGCTTTTAAACTAATGAATATTAAAAAAATTGCTTTATTTACTCCATATCCAGATCCGGTAAACAAAATAATTCTAGAATATTTTACCAAAAAGAATATCGAAGTTTTATCATTTGCGAGTTTAAATTTAAATTTAGACTCAGAGTTTGCCAATGTTGATCCAAATTATATTTTAGAAATATCATCAAAATTGGAAACAAAAAATGCAGATGCATTATTTATATCTTGTACGGCTTTACCAGTTCTTAATATTCTTGATAAATTAGAAAAAAAAATAAAAAAACCGGTGCTATCAAGTAATCAAACTTTAATATGGGATACGATAAGATCAATTGGGTATAAATCTCCGATAAGAGGATATGGCAAACTTTTAGAAAATTAAATGCTTTTTGAAAAACAAGAATACAAAGAACGTTTAAAAAAAGTAAAGATCAGTATGCAAAAAAAAGGCATTGATCTATTAGTTTCTCAAGACCCAGCTAATATGAATTACCTAACAGGTTATGATGCTTGGTCTTTTTATTATGCCCAATGTGTCTTAGTTCACATAAATGAAGACGAGCCTATTTGCTTTGTAAGAGCGCAGGATGGTGGAGGCGCATACATTAAAACATATTTACAGGATAAAAATATTATAGAGTACGATGAAAAGTATATTCATACTTGGCCTCTACATCCTTATCAGTATTTAGCTGAAATAATAACAAACAGAAAATGGGATAGTTTAAATATTGGTTTAGAAATGGACAGTCATTACTTTACAGCTTTTTGCTATGAAACACTTAAAAAAGGCTTACCTAACGCAAAACTCCTAGATGCTGAACGATTAGTTAACTGGGTACGAGTTGTTAAATCAAATGAAGAAATTAAATTAATGCAATCAGCCGCTCGTATTGTTGAAAACGGAATGAGAGCAGCTTTTAAAAGTATTAATCCTGGAGTAAGACAATGCGATGCTGTAGCAGATATTCAAAAAGCTTTATTTAATGGAACAAAGGAATTTGGAGGAGATTATCCAAGTATTGCAACTTTATTACCTACAGGAAAAGGAACTTCGGCCTCTCATTTAACCGCTACAGATGAAAAGTTTGTTTCAGGTGAGGCAACAATTATTGAAATTGCCGGTGCTTATAAAAGATATCACTGTCCTATGGCTCGTACGATTTTATTAGGTGAAAAGGATCAAAAAAAAATAGATACTATGAAAGCTACCAATGAAGCTTTAGATACAGGCATTGCTGTTACAAAACCCGGTAATACAGTTGATGATGTTGCTCAAAAATTTTGGAGCGTTTTAGATAAATATAAAATTAAAAAACACTCAAGAACAGGATATTCTATTGGGATTGGATATCCTCCAGATTGGGGAGAACAAACATTCAATATATTAAAAGGAGATAAAACTATTTTACAACCTAACGTTACTTTTCATATGATTGCAGTAATGCAGTTTGGAGATTGGGGCGTAGAAGCTAGTGAAGCGGTGAGGGTAACAGAAACAGGATCAGAATTATTCTGCAATTTATCTAGAGAATTACATATTAAATAATAAAAACCTTGAAATAAATTTTCTTAAATGCTTTAAATAATCATTATATGACGTCTTCAAAAAGCTTTGTAAAATTTGATAAAGTAGACAAAAGTTATGATGGTAAAGTTTTAGTCGTTAAAGACTTAAATCTTGATATCAATGAAGGTGAATTTATTACAATGTTGGGACCATCTGGTTCTGGAAAAACAACTTGCTTAATGATGTTAGCAGGTTTTGAAACACCAACTAATGGTGAAATTTATTTAGATTCAAAACCTATTTCTCGAATTCCTCCACACAAAAGAGGAATAGGAATGGTTTTTCAAAATTATGCTTTGTTTCCTCACTTAACAGTTTTCGAAAATTTAGCTTTCCCATTAAAAGTAAGAAAACTTTCTCAAGATGATATTATAAAAAAAGTAGACAAAGCTTTATCTATGGTTTCTTTATCAGGTTTTGAAAAAAGAATGCCTAATCAGTTATCAGGTGGTCAACAACAGAGAGTTGCTGTTGCAAGATCTTTAGTTTTCGATCCCCAACTAGTTTTAATGGATGAGCCCTTAGGAGCTTTAGATAAAAATTTAAGAGAAAGCATGCAATATGAAATTAAACACATTCACGAAAATATTGGAGTAACAGTGGTTTATGTTACCCACGATCAAAGTGAAGCTCTTACTATGTCTAGTAGAATAGCAGTTTTTAATGATGGGAAAGTACAGCAATTATCTAGCCCAGACAAACTATACGAAGAACCAGTAAATTCATTTGTTGCAGAATTTATAGGTGAAAATAATACTTTTTCTGGGCAAGTTACAGATATTTCAGGAGGTAAATGTAAAGTAAAATTAGATACTGGCGCTGAAATAATTTCTAATCCTATAAGAGTAAAAACAAAAGGAGAAAAAACTAAAGTTTCTCTAAGACCTGAGAGAGCGATTATAGATCCAGAAGAAAAAATGGACAATAAGCACAAAGGAAAAATAGAAGAAGTTATCTACCACGGAGATCATGCAAGAGTTAGATTAAATTTATTAGGTAATAAAGAATTTATTTTAAAAGTTCCAAACAGTTCTGCAAGAATGGATATAAAACCAGGTAATGAAATTAACGTTGGTTGGAATAGCAATGACGCTAGAGCTTTAGATCCAAAATCAATCTGAGATTGATTCAATCAAAAAATCCTAATTTTAAACAATAATTAGCTTAAATCAGAGGTTGACTTAATTTTTGTTAATTGTTGTAATAAATAATTAATAAACGTTTAAACGAAGGGGAATAAATGAGAAAATTAAGTAAACTATTACTTACGTTAGTTTTTGCTCTTTCAATTTCTTCAACTTCATATGCAGTTACAGTTGCATCATGGGGTGGAGCTTATACTGAAAGTCAAAAATTAGGTTATGGTGATCCATCCGCAAAAAAATTAGGCATACCTATTAACTGGGTAGACTATTCAGGAGGATTATCTGAAGTTAAAGCTCAAAAAGCAGCTGGAAAAATTACTTGGGACATAATGGATGTTTTCGCTATGGACACCATCAATGGATGTGACGAAGGTCTATTTGTTAAATTTGATTTTGACAAAGACTTTCCGCCAGCTCCAGATGGAACTAAAGCGAGTAAAGATTTCTTTACATCAATGCCAAGTGAATGTGCTGTAGGGAATATTTTATATTCTTGGACATATGCTTACAATGACTCAAACATTGGTAGCAAAAAACCAAAAACTATAAAAGATTTCTTTGACACTAAAACATGGCCAGGTAAAAGAGGCGTATACAAAAGTGCTATGCACAATCTAGAGATGGCATTAGCAGCTTCTGGAACTAAGCCAGGTAAAGGTGGAAAGAAAATTTACAAACAACTTTCAAAGGAAAAAGGTCTAAAAAAAGCAATGGATAAGATGGAAGCTCTTTGCAAGGACCCTAACGGCGGATGTGTATTTTGGTCAGCTGGTGCAAAACCACCTGAACTACTTATGCAGGGTGAAGTTGTAATGGCAACAGGTTGGAATGGTAGATTCTTTAACGCAGAAGTTGGAGAAGGCGCACCATTAAAACAAGTTTGGGATGCTCAAGGTTTAGATTACCAATACATGGTAGTTGTAAAAGGTGGACCAAATGAATCTGATGCTATGAAAGCAATTGCAGAAATGACTAGCACAGAAGGTTTAGCTGGTTCAGCAAAATATATTGCTTACGCACCTTGGAGAAAATCATCTCTAAAAATTATTGAAGCAGGTGAGCCTTGGTATAAAGATGGCAAGACAAACATGATGACTCAAATGCCAACTCATCCACAAAATACAAAAAGCTATATCCTAATTGATGCATTATTCTGGGCTGACAACGGTACAGAAATTGGCGAAAAATGGGAAGCTATGAAATCTGGTCTTTAATTAAGTTTTAAAGACTTAGATGATATATTATATTTAGGGCGGTTATTAACTAACCGCCCTTTTTATTTATGAGCAGTGAAACACAACAAATTTTAACAACTGATGGAATACCTCTAGAGGTAAGTCTTAAAAAAGTTGAAAGAAGAAATAAATTAAAAGCTTTTCTTCTTGTTGCCCCCTTATTATTTTTTTTATTAATTGTATATATTTCTCCAATAGTTGGAATGCTTTTTAATAGCGTTGATGATCGAATGGTAACCAATGCACTTCCAAAAACATTCAAAGCAATGGAAGATTGGAATGGAAAAGAACTTCCACCAGAAAAAGTATTCGAAGCTTTTCATATTGATTTTCAAAAATTAATTGAAGAAGAGAGAGAAGGAAAATTATCAACCCAGCTTAACTATGAAAAAAATGGTTTCAAAAGTATTATTAAAAAATTAAGACGAAAATCAAAATCTTTTGAGGAAGGAAATTACAAAGAACAAATAATGGCTGTTCATGAAAGATGGGCTGACGTTGAATATTGGAGAGCAATAAAACGAAGAGCTCCTGCATATACCTACTCTAAATATTTAAAAGGTGTAGACATGTATCAAAATGAAGATGGTAGATTAGTTCAAGTAGAGGAAGATCGTAGAATTTATAAAAAATTATGGGTTAGAACACTTAAAATAGCTTTTTACGTAACCCTTTTCTGTTTTTTAATGGCTTACCCAATAGCTCACTTATTAGCAACTCTTCCAATGAAGTATAGTAATCTACTGATGATTTGTGTTCTTTTACCTTTCTGGACTTCATTACTTGTCAGAACTGCAAGTTGGATGATTTTACTTCAACAGCAAGGAGTAGTTAATGATTTTTTAGTTTGGATTGGTCTTGTAGCAGACGACAAAAGATTGGTGATGATGTACAATGAAACAGGAACTTATATTGCCATGACTCAAATTTTGTTACCATTTATGGTTTTACCTCTTTATAGTGTAATGAAAACTATTTCACCAAGTTTAGTTCGAGCAGGTAAATCTCTTGGAGGAACGCCATTTATTACATTTTGGAAGGTGTATTTTCCATTAACAATTCCAGGAATAGGTGCTGGTTCTCTTTTAGTTTTTATTCTTGCGATAGGGTACTACATTACTCCAGAATTAGTTGGAGGAGCTTCAGGAACACTTATAAGCAATCAAATTGCTTATCATATGAAATATACTTTAGATTGGAGTTTTGCATCGGCAATGGGGTTAATGCTATTAGTTGGCGTGTTAGCTGTTTACTGGGTTTACAATAAACTAGTAGGAATTGATAATATAAAATTAGGATAAATATGGCTTTACCAAAATATACAGAACCACATTATAGAGTATGGCATTACTTTTATCTTTTTATATGCGGTTGCGTTTTTTTCTTTTTAATTGCACCTTTGTTTGTAATTTTTCCATTATCATTTAATGCAGAAGAATTTTTAGTAATAACAGACGGAATGAAAAGATTAGATCCAGATGCTTTCTCTTTAAGATGGTATAAGGACATGGTCTATGGAACAAAGAATCCATGGGGACTAGCAGCAAAAAATAGTTTTTTCATAGCAATATTTGCAACAATAGGAGCTGTTATTCTTGGAACAGTTGCAGCCCTGGGATTAAGTAGCAGATATATGCCTTACAAAGGAATAATAATGGCTACTTTAATTTCTCCTATGATTGTTCCATTAATTATTTCAGGAGTAGCAATTTTCTTTTTTATGGCCAAAGCAGGTTTAGCTGCTACACACACAGGAATAGTTTTAGCACATATAATATTGGGAACTCCATTCGTAGTAATTACAGTTACTGCTACATTATCAGGATTTGATCATAGCGTTACTAGAGCTGCAGCCAGTCTTGGAAGTAACCCTGTAAACACATTTATGAAAATAACGCTACCGCTTATTTTACCTGGAGTTATTTCTGGAGCTTTATTTGCATTTGTTACATCTTTTGACGAAGTTGTGATTGTTTTATTCTTAGCTGGATTAGATAATACAACTATTCCAATTCAAATGTGGACTGGGCTGAGAGAACAGCTAAGTCCAACAATATTATCTGTAGCGACTTGTTTAATTCTTCTATCAACTTTAGTCTTGGTTGCTGCAGAACTTTTGAGAAGAAGATCTGAAAGAATAAGAGGAATAAATAGATAATTAATTTAAAAGTAACTTAAAGCTATTAATAAAGTCTGGCCGTAGTACATAGTCAGATTTATCATTGTTCTTAATTTTCTTTAAAACTTCAATACCATAAAGAACCTTTCCAACTGGAGTATATCTACCATCAAAAGTTGGAGAATCTTGAAGTAAAATAAAAAACTGGCTGTCCTCGGTATCTTTTTTATTTAATTTTACCATGGCTACAGTACCTTTTTTGAATTTAAATGTTTTGTTAAACTCTGATTTAATGGTGCCAAATCCAGATTTTCCTGATCCAATATAGGTATAGTTAATATTATCTTTTTTCCCAAATTCTAAATCTCCTGCTTGAACTAAGACGTCTTTTATTACTCTGTGAAAAGCAATATTATTATATTTACCAGATTGAATTAACATTTTAAATCTTTTTACTGCAAGCGGAGAAATATCTGGGTAAAGTTCTATAATCACATTTCCACAACCAACGTTTAAAACTGAAATATTTTCAGGTTTTTCAAAATTTATTTTTTTTGGATCATAATCTTTTACAAATAAACATTTATTGGGTAAAATTACAAAAATATAAAAAATTAATATAATTAATATTAATATTAAACCTACAAGAAATTTTTCAGATTTACTTTGTTTAATTTCTTCAACCATAAATATAAAATTAAGTTTTATATACTTTCAATTCTTTTTTGGAGGTTAATCAACATTTTTAAACACTGTTTAAGTTGATCATAGGAAATATATTCATCTACTGTGTGTGCTTGTTCGATAGACCCTGGGCCACAAATTACTGTGCTAATTCCAGAATTTTGAAATAAACCTGCTTCAGTTCCAAACGACATAGTATTTTTAGAATTATCACCAGTTAAGTTAGAAATAAGATTTACAGCTTCTGATGTCTCTTCTTTATTAAAACCAACTACCTCTCCAATTATTTCTTTCTTTATATTTCCCTTAGGATTATTCTTTTTTATCTTTGGTATTAAAATATCTTTTGCAAAAGCGTCAATATTATTACTAATGAACTCACCATCTTCTTTATTAATTGGTCTAACTTCCCATTCAAGGGAACATTGATCTGCAATTACGTTTGCACCTATTCCTCCAGAAATTTTGCCTATTTGAAGGGTTGAATACGATGGAGAAAAAATAGTTTTTTTAGAATTTCTCTTTTTTAATTCATCTCTTAATTCTAAAAGCTTATTACTGTATTGAATTGCATATTCTATAGCACTAACACCACTTTCAGGATTTGAGGCGTGTCCAGATAATCCGGTAAAATGAGTTATATATTCATTATAACCTTTATGGGCGTTTATTGCTTTCATATTTGTTGGTTCACCAATTATACAAGCTGAGAAACTAATATTTCTTTTTTTTAAATCAGCTAAGACTAATGGAGCTCCTAAACAACCAGTTTCTTCATCAAATGTATAAGAAAAATGTATAGGTGCCTTCAATTTTTTAGAAACAAACAAAGGTGCAACTGCTAAAGTACAAGCAATAAAACCTTTCATATCACACGCTCCTCGACCATAAACTTTATTGTCTTTTTTTCTCGCTATAAAGGGATCAGAAGTCCATTCGCTAGATACAGCAGGAACTACATCTGTATGTCCTGATAAAATAATTCCTTTTTCATTAGAATTATTTTTACCTCTAATTGTTGAAAATAAATTAGCTTGGGATTTAGACTCATTAAAAGTTTTAAAGGATTTTGCGCCAGCATCTTCTAATTTTTTTTCACAATATTTAATTAATTCAAGATTTGAATTACCAGATGTTGTTTGAAATTTTATAAGGGTAGATAAAATTTTTAACGTCTCAGAAAATATTTGATCGATCATTTATCTTTGGTTTAACAACATTACTTCTCTTACTTCTTTTCCTTTATATTTAGACAAAGGTCTAATTAACTTGTTCGAAGTATGTTGTTCCATGATATGAGCTGACCAGCCAGTAATTCGAGACATCACAAATATTGGAGTATAAAAGTCTATATCGATTCCCATCATATAATAAGTAGGACCACACGGAAAATCTACATTAGGATGTATGTTTTTTCTTTCTATCATTACTTTTTCTAAAATTTCATACATTTTAGTATAATTTTCTTTTTTCAAAAGTTTTGCTACTTTAAACATATAATGTTTCATTGTTGGAACTCTTGAGTCTCCTGTTCTATAAACCCTATGCCCAAAACCCATTACCACTTTTTTCTTTGCCAAAGCATTTTCTATCCAAGCTTTAGCTTTTTCTGGTTTACCTATCTCTTTCATCATGTGCATAACAGCCTCATTTGCTCCTCCATGCAAAGGTCCTTTTAGTGAAGCTATAGCTCCAGTAATTGCTCCATGTAAATCAGACAAGCTGCTCGTTATAGTTCTAGCAGTAAAAGTTGAAACGTTAAAACTATGTTCTGCATACAAAATTAAAGATATATCAAAAGCTCTGACAATTTCTTTATCAGGTACTTTATTAAACATCATTTTGAAAAAGTTTTCCGAAAATGATAAATTTTTGCTAGGTGAAATTATTTTTTTGCCTTTTCTATACCTAAAATAAGCTGCAACCGCTGTAGGAGTCTTAGCAAAAATTCTCATAGTTTTTTTCATATTTGCTTTAGGAGAATTATTTCTAGTATCTTTATCTTCCAATGCCATGAGACTTACACAAGTTCTAATAACATCCATAGGATGAGCATTTTTTGGCATTGATTGAATATTTTTTAAAATTTGTTTTGATAGTTTTCTTTCTGATCTCTCCTCTTTAATAAATTTCTTTAATTGTTTTTTATTAGGTAAATCTCCATTTAAAACTAAGTAAGCGACTTCTTCGAAATCACATTTGTCACATAGTTCTTGGACTGTGTATCCTCGATAAGTAAGAGTACTTAGTTCTGGCACGACATGAGAAATAGTTGTTTCGTCAACAACAATACCTAATAGACCTTTTTTAATTTCTTCACTCATTATTCATGCCCTTCAGTTGAAAAATCTGTAATCTTTTTTCCTGGGATGTTGTACTTCTCATATTCTACTAATTCGTACAACCTTTTTCTAGTTTGCATTTTGTCTATTATATTATTTTGGTGTCCATCATTAAATATTGATTTTAGTCCCATCTCGACATTTTGCATTGCTAGTCTTTGTGTGGAGACAGGATAAATAACTAAATTATATCCTAAATTTTCTAATTGACTTTTATTTAAAAGTTTAGATTTTCCAAATTCAGTCATATTAGCTAATAAGTATCTCTTTGAAATCTTCCTTACTTTTTCAAACTCTTTTTCATCTTTCATAGCTTCTGGAAAAATCATATCTGCCCCAGCGTCTTCATAAGCTTTAATTCTATCTAATGTTTTATCGATACCTTCGACAGTATTTGCATCAGTTCGTACAATGATTAAAAAATTTTTATCAGATCTTGAGCTAACAGATTCTTTAATTTTTTTAACCATCTCATCTTTTGTAATTAATTCTTTATTATCAAGATGACCACATCTTTTTTCAGCAATTTGATCTTCAATGTGACATCCTGCTAATCCTTTGCTTTCAAATGTAGATATTGTTTTTTTACAACTACCAAAACCTGTGTCGGCATCCACTATTGTAGGTAAGTCCGTTACACGTGCGATTTGATTAGCTCTATAGCTTACGTGATCTAAAGTAGTAAGCCCAATATCAGGCAATCCTAAATCGTTAGACATAACTCCACCTGAAATATAAACTCCATCAAAACCAATTTCAGAAATTAATTTTGCACATAATGGATTATATGCACCAGGAAATCTTAATAATTTTTTAGATTGTAATTGTTTTACAAAATTTGACCTTTTTTCTAATGCGTTTTTTTTTGTGAAATGCATTTCCTCAGACTTATATTAGAGGGGGTTATAAAAATCAAAGATTATTTAATTAAAATAAATAATCCAGTTAAAACTAACAACAACGCAAGAAAATATTCTGTTATTTTTTTTGTCTTTTGATTATTAATAAATGTTCTTAATCCGCTACCAAAAAGAGCCCATAAACTTATAGACGGGAAGCATATGACTGCAGCAGTAATGGTTACAAACGCTACACCAATAAAGATGTTTTCTTCTGTTGGAAAAAACCCTGAGGCCACTGCTATTGCTATAGACCATGCTTTAGGATTTATGAACTGAAAGAGCGATGCTTCATATAACTTTAAAGGTCTTCCAGATTCTTTTTTATCTAAACTGAAAGACCCAATCATTTTCCAACTCAAATAAAGCAAATATAAAAAACACAATATTTTCATATAAATTTGTATTTGTGGATAGAGAAGAAAAAGATTTGCCAAACCAAAACATACTAAAGCAATTTGAAATATGTGACCTAAAGGAATACCTATCAAATGAGGCAATGTTCTGATAAATCCAAACTTCATTCCTGAAGCTGTTAGCATTGCATTGTTTGGTCCTGGAGTTATAAACATCGTAAAATAGAAAGTAGATAAAGCAGAAAACAAAGCAAAATTAATCATAAATATTTTTTAATAACTTTATCAAAATTTTTAAAATCTTTAATTAATTCGTTGTGTTTAATTTCATTTGTAGATTTTTCGGTATAGCCATCTTTTACTAATACAAAAGGAATTTTTGCATTCTCTGCTGATTTTCCATCAACTTCGCTATCCCCAACCATTATTGTTTTTTTTAAGTCTCCTTGAATAATTTCTACTACATTTGTTAAATGTCTAGGATCAGGTTTATTAAAAGGAAAAGTATCTGAACCAGCAACGTATTCAAAATAATCATACATTTTTAATTTTTTTAACAAATCAATTGCCAAACGTTCTTGTTTATTAGTACAAACTGCCATGGAGATATCTTTGGTTTTTGCCCATTTTAAAAATTCTATTATTCCATTAATTGGTTTACTACCTCGATCTATATTTTGAGAATAAAAATCTATAAACTCTTTTGTCATTTCTTTTTTTAACTTCTCATTATTTATTTCTTCTCTAAAAGATCTTTGCATCATTACCCACGCACCTTTACCGGCTAAAGACTTAATATCGGACAATTTCTTTTCTTTATGACCGAATTTTTTCATTACATGGTTATGAGCATTCATTAAATCAGGCGCGGTATCTACTATTGTCCCATCTAAATCAAAAAGAATTGTGTAAATTTGAGTCATTTTTAAAGTATTAAAAAGAAATATTTTGTGACTTATTTCAAAAGCATTATTAATGTAAAGAGAAATTTTTATGAATACAAATAATAAATTAAAAAAAGTTAGGGCTTATAGACTTAAACAAGAAAAACTCAGAAATAAAGCTCTCTCTAAAGGAGTTAATTTAGTTGCTCCAGAAACAATTTATTTATCTAACGATACAATTTTTGGAAAAAACGTGACTGTTGAACCTTACGTTGTTATTGGATCAAAAGTAAAAATTGGAAATAATTCTCATATAAAATCTTTTAGTCATATTGAAGGAACAAAAATTCAAAATAACGTAGTAGTCGGTCCATATGCCAGATTAAGAGAGGGTACTGTTTTAAAATCAAATACTAAGATTGGTAATTTTGTAGAGACAAAAAAATCAAGCATCAATAGTAATTCAAAGATTAATCATCTTTCTTATATTGGTGATACTCTAATAGGGAAAAATTCTAATATTGGAGCAGGCACAATAACTTGTAATTATGATGGTGTTAAAAAATCAAAAACTAAAATATCTGATAATGTCTTTGTAGGATCTAATTCTGCTCTGGTGGCTCCAGTCAAATTAGAAAAAAACTCCATTGTTGGCGCTGGTTCAGTTATTACTAAAAAGGTTAAAAAAAATTCATTAGCTTTAACGAGATCTTCACAAATTGAAATCAAAAATTATAAACAGAAAAAGAAAAAATAATGTGTGGAATTATAGGAATAGCTAGCAATAAACCAGTTTCAATGAATATTATTAATTCATTAAAAAAATTAGAATATCGAGGATATGATTCTGCTGGTTTAGCAACATTAAATAAAAATGAAATAGATGAAAAAAAATGCTCAGGTAGGGTAGAGGAATTAGAAAAAATTTTATTTAAGAACCCATCAAAAGGTAATCTTGGTATAGGGCATGTTAGATGGGCAACTCATGGCATACCAAATGTAGTTAATGCCCATCCTCATTCATCAGAAATTGTTTCTGTCGTTCATAATGGCATTATTGAAAACTCAGATGAAATAAAAAGAAAATTAGAGTCTAAAGGATTAAAATTTAAGTCTCAGACAGACACAGAGGTTATAACACTGTTAATTACCGAGTCTTTAAAAAACAAAGAGCCATTAGATTCAGTTTTTAATACATTAAAACAATTGAAAGGAAGTTTTGCTTTAGGAATTATCTTTAAAAACTATGAAAATATCATCATAGGAGCTCGAAGGGGTAGTCCTTTAGCTGTAGGTTATTCGAATAAAGAAAATTATATTGGTTCAGACTCTTATGCGCTTAAGTCTATGACTAATAAAATTTCCTATTTAGATGACGGTGACTTGTGTGTTTTATCTAAAGATAAAGTTGAATTTTATGATGTAAATAGAAAAAAAATTAATAAAAAGGTTTACACATTATCTGAGGATAAAAATACTAGCGACAAAGGAGATTATAGAAATTTTATGTCAAAAGAGATATTTGAACAACCTACAACAGCCAAAACTTGTATAAGTGAATACATTGATAGTTTAAAAAAAGATATTAATATTTATAATTTTCCTATTAAACCTGAAAAAATAAACAAGATCGTTTTAATTGGGTGTGGAACAGCTTATCATTCTTGCCTAGTTGCAAAATATTGGTTTGAAGAACTTACAAGCATTGAGGTTGAAATTGATATAGCTTCTGAGTTCAGATATAGAAAATTAAAATTTAATAAAGATAATTTATATATTTTTGTTTCTCAATCAGGAGAGACTGCAGATACAGCCGCAGCATTGGAGATATGTAAAAAAAATAAAGTAAAAACCTGTTCTATAGTAAATGTAGTGGAAAGCTCAATTGCTAGAAACTCAGATTGGGTTTTACCTATACATGCTGGTCCTGAAATTGGTGTAGCTTCTACAAAAGCATTCCTAGGACAAATGCTTGTACTTTATATTTTAAGCTTAAAATTAGCTCAAACTCGAAGAGATATAAGCGATACTGATTATCAAACTAATTTAAAAAATTTAAAAGTTCTTCCAGAAGCAATTAAGAAAAGTTTAAAAGTAGAAAACAATGTTCAAGCTATGGCTAAAGAATTTATTGATGCAAAAGGATCCATGTTTTTAGGAAGAGGATTGTCATTTCCAATTGCGTTAGAAGGAGCATTAAAACTTAAAGAATTATCTTATTTACATGCAGAAGGTTATCCAGCAGGTGAAATGAAGCATGGACCTCTCGCTTTAATTGAAGAAGGTTTACCGGTGATAGTTATAGCTCCAAAAGATAAATATTTCGAAAAAACTCTTTCTAATATGCAAGAGGTTATTGCAAGAGGAGGAAAAATTTTATTTATTACTGACAACAAAAAAGAATTATTGAATGAAAATATAAGATTTGGAATTAGAGTTCCTTCATTAGACAATTTACTTTCACCCATATTGTTAACCATACCAATTCAATTATTAGCTTATCATGTGGCCTTATTAAAAGGATGTGATATAGATAAACCGAGAAATTTAGCAAAATCAGTCACTGTTGAGTAATTTTTTTTTCTAAAGTCTTTAAAAAGTTTGTTTTATAACTTATATATATCTCAGGTTGAATATGAAAAAATGGAATTTAAATAGTTGGACTAAATATCCTGCAAAACACTTGCCTGTGTATGAGGATAAAAAAGAATTAGATTTAGTTTTAAGTAAAGTTAAAAAATATCCTCCACTTGTTTTTGCTGGTGAAACACGATCATTAAAAAAAGCTTTAGCAGATGTTGTTAAAGGAAAAGCTTTTTTATTACAAGGAGGAGACTGCGCCGAAAGTTTTGAAGAATTTAATCCTGACAATATTCGCGACACTTTTAAAGCTATACTTCAAATGTCATTAGTTTTAACTCATTCAGCCTCTTTACCAGTTGTAAAGATTGGAAGAATTGCTGGTCAATTTTCAAAACCAAGAAGTTCACCTGTAGAGAAAAAGGATGGTAAAGAATTACCTAGTTATCTAGGAGATAATATAAATGGTATGGAATTTTCTGAAAAGGCTAGAGTACCAGATGCAAAAAGATTGTTCAGAGCTTATTCTCAATCAGCATCTACTTTAAATCTAATTAGAGCATTTTCACAAGGAGGATTTGCAGATCTAAGACAAGTCCATTTGTGGAATTTAGGTTTTATAAATAAAAAAACAAAAGGTAAGTATAAAGAAATAGAAGATAAGATTAGCGATGCATTATCTTTTATGGAAGCATGCGGAATTAATCCAGAAAATAATAGAAGATTAAGAACAGTTAATTTTTACACATCTCACGAAGCTCTCTTGCTTCCATTTGAGGAAGCTATGACTAGAGTGGACTCAACTACGGGAGAGTACCATGATACTTCTGCTCACTTTGTTTGGATTGGAGATAGAACCAGACAGCCAGATGGAGCTCATGTTGAATTTTGCAGAGGTATTAAAAATCCAATAGGATTAAAATGTGGCCCATCTCTTAAAGCTGATGAACTTATAAAGCTTTGCAATATTTTAAATCCTGATAATGAAGCAGGGAGATTAACTTTAATTTCAAGATTCGGAGCTAATAAAGCAGAAGAGTTTTTACCAAAATTAATTAAAGCAGTTAAAAAAGAGGGTTTGAATGTAATTTGGTCTTGTGACCCAATGCACGGGAATACTATAAAAGCAACTAGTGGATTAAAAACTAGACCTTTTGATAATGTTTTAAAAGAAGTGAAGAATGTATTTGCTATCCATCAATCTGAAGGAAGTTATGCGGGGGGATTACATGTGGAGATGACAGGCCAAGATGTTACCGAATGTACTGGTGGAGCTCAAAAAATTACAGATAATGATTTATCTAATAGATATAGAACTCATTGCGATCCGAGATTAAATGCCTCACAGGCTTTAGAGCTAGCTTTCTTGATTTCTGAAGAAATAAAGAAAAATTCTAAATATTCAAAAAATATTATTAAAGAAGCGTCTTAATAGTTATTGTAATTATTAAGACCAAACCTTAAAAGAGAGGTAGGTATTAATTATGGATGTAAAAAAAAGAGCAAAAATTATCATTGATTGGATCAATAATTATTGTGACTCGGCTTCTTATAAACCGAAAGCTTTGATTATAGGAATTTCAGGAGGAATTGACTCTTCTGTAGTTAGTACATTATGTGCAAATACTGGACGTAAAACAATTGTGTTAACAATGCCAATTAAACAAATCAAATCTCAACATGATCTAAGCATGTCTCATGCTAAATGGTTAAAAGCAAAATATAAAAATGTAGAACACCATTTATTAGAGATGGATAAAATTTTTACTTCATTTTCTCAAGTTTTAAATAAATTTGACAATGAACATGGATATGCAAATTCAAGAGCAAGATTGAGGATGGCAACTTTATATCAAGTAGCAGCTGCTAATAATGGAATAGTAGTGGGTACAGGAAATAAAGTTGAAGATTTTGGAGTTGGTTTTTATACTAAATATGGTGACGGAGGCGTTGATATTTCCCCAATAGCTGATTGTACTAAAACTCAAGTTTGGGAACTCGGAAGACATTTGGGTGTTTCAGATGATATAATAAATACCCCACCAACTGATGGTTTATGGGACGACGGAAGAAACGATGTTCAACAACTTGGGATGAGCTATGAAGATCTTGAAAAAGCTATGGAAGATAAAAATGATCCTAATTATAAAAAATATTTAGAAATAAGAGAAAAAAATTTACACAAGATGAATCCTATACCAGTTTGCAAATTTAATGAGTAATCTTCAACTTACTAATTCCTTATCAAGAAAAAAAGAGATTTTTAAACCAATAGACCCAAAAAAAATTTCTTTATACGCTTGCGGCCCTACAGTTTATGATAATCCTCATGTAGGTAATGCTCGTAGTCTTGTGGTGTTCGATGTTTTGTTTAGATTATTAAGAGCAATCTACGGACCAAATGTTAATTATGTTAGAAACATTACCGATGTAGACGATAAAATAATTGAAGCTTCTAAAAAGAATAAGAAAAATATAAATGAAATCACTCATGAAGTTACAAAAGTTTTTCATGAAAATTGCAAAAGTTTAAATTGTTTAAAACCTACTGTTGAACCTAAAGCTACAGATCATATTAAAGAAATGATTGAAATGTCTTCCTCTCTAATTTCTAAAGGTTATGCCTATGAAAATAAAGGTCATGTCTACTTTTCTGTAAGTTCATTTAAAAATTATGGAAAATTATCAAACAAAAATTTAGAAGAGTTAAAAGCAGGAAGTAGAGTAGAAATTTCAGATCTTAAGAAAAATCCAATGGATTTTGTTTTATGGAAACCATCAGAAGATAATGATCCTGGATGGGATTCGCCATGGGGCAAGGGAAGACCAGGCTGGCATTTAGAATGCTCTGTCATGAGTGAAAAGTATTTAGGAAAGAATTTTGATATTCATGGTGGAGGTCTAGATTTGATTTTTCCACATCATGAAAATGAAATAGCACAATCATGTTGTAACAATTCTACTGATAGTTTTGCAAATTACTGGATACATAATGGGTTTGTGACAATTAATAAAGAAAAAATGTCTAAGTCATTAGGAAATATTATTACTATTTCAGACGCAGTTAAAAAATATTCTGGTCAAGTAGTAAGACTATCATTATTAAGTGCTCACTACAGTCAGCCACTTGATTGGAATGATGAGTTATTGCAAAACCACAAAAATACTATCAACAAATGGTATAATCTTTACGAAAAAACAAAAGAAGAAAATATTTTAAATATTTCTGATACTTTGCTTGATGATTTAAATACGCCAGGTTTTATAGCTAAAATACACGAATTATATAATAACGCAAATAATGGTGAACAAAAAAGTAGATCTTTATTTAATAGTGCATGTAGATTAATAGGTTTGTTTAATATCAGCAAAGAACAATGGGAACAATTTAAAAAATCAAATATACAAGTTTCTGAAGAGTATATTTTAAAACAAATAGCTGAGAGAACAAAAGCTAAAAAAGATAAAAATTTTGATCTTGCGGATAAAATAAGGAAAGATTTATTGGATCAAGGCATTATAATAGAAGATCAACAAGATAAAACACTTTGGAAATTAAAATGAGCAAAGATAAAGTTTATATATTTGATACAACTCTTAGAGATGGTGCTCAAACCGAAGGAGTTGATTTTTCTATTGAGGATAAGAACAAAATTGCAAATGTTTTAACAGACATTGGTGTTGATTATATCGAAGGTGGTTGGCCTGGTGCAAATCCTATAGATACTAAGTTTTTTTCAAATCCCCCAAAATTAGAAAAAACGATCTTTACAGCTTTTGGAATGACTAAAAAAACTGGAAGAAGTGCAGATAATGATCCTGGTTTAGCCCCATTAATGAATGCAAATTCTCCTGCAGTTTGCGTAGTTGGTAAGGCTTGGGATTTTCATGTGAAAGTAGCTTTAGGAATAAAAAATGAAGAAAACTTAGAAAATATTAGAGAAACTACAAAACATTTTGTTAAAAATAAAAAAGAATTTTTATTTGATGCTGAACATTTTTTTGATGGCTATAAAGCCAATCCCAATTATGCATTAGATTGTTTAAAACAAGCTTATGATTCAGGTGCAAGATGGGTAGTTTTATGCGATACAAACGGAGGCACCTTACCTCATGAAATAGGAGAAATTGTTTCTAAAGTATCCAAAGTAATACCTGGAAAAAGTCTTGGTATTCATGCACATAATGATACTGAAAATGCAGTAGCTAATTCCCTAGCAGCAATTGAATCTGGCGCAAGACAAATACAAGGCACTATTAATGGATTAGGCGAAAGATGTGGTAACGCTAATTTAATGTCTATCATACCAACATTATTTTTAAAAAAATATTTTAAAGATAAATATGAAATTAATATTAAGAAGGATAAATTATCTTCACTAACTGAATGTTCTAGACTTTTAGATGAAATTTTAAATAGAAAGCCTAATAAAAATATGGCTTATGTAGGAGCTTCAGCGTTTTCTCATAAAGGAGGATTGCACGTATCAGCAGTAAAAAAGGATCCTAAAACTTATGAACATGTAGATCCTAAACTAGTCGGAAATCATAGAAATATAATTGTTTCTAATCAAGCTGGTAGATCAAATATTCTATCTCGGTTAGAGAAATATGGAGTCAAAATAGACTCTAAAGATCCTAAAGTTCAAAAAATTTTAGATGAAGTTAAAGATAGAGAATTCAGCGGATACTCTTATGATGGTGCAGATGCTTCGTTTGAATTGTTAGCTAATAGACTTTTAGGGAAGGTTCCTGAGTATCTAAAGGTTAAAAGTTATAATGTAAGTGTTGCAAAATCCGATACAATTAAAACAAAAGCCAATGTTATCTTCTTAATCGATGGTAAGAATATTGAATGTAATGGTGAAGGTAACGGTCCAGTTAATGCACTTGATAATGCTATCAGATCAAATTTCAAAAAGGTTGAAAAATATTATAATTTTTTCTCTGACTTAAAATTATTGGACTACAAAGTAAGAATTTTAAATACTGGAACTGAAGCTACTACTAGAGTTTTAATAGAGAGCACGGATAAAACTGGTGTGAGCTGGTTTACTGTAGGTGTTTCTCCTAACATAATTGAAGCTTCTTTTAAGGCTCTAATTGATAGTTTAGATTATAAGCTATATAAAGAAAAAGCTCCTCCTAACTTAAATGAAAAATAAGTTCGGTTTCATTTTAGTAAAACCACAACTAGGTGAAAATATCGGAGCTTGTGCAAGATCTTTAAAAAATTTTGGATTTTCAAAACTACATATAGTTTCTCCAAAACAATCTTGGCCTAACAATAAAGCAAAAATTACTTCTGTTGGAGCATATGATATAATTAAAAAGGCAAAAATTTATAGTAATACTTATGATGCACTAAATGATTTTAATTTAATTATATCTTTGAGTGCTAGAAAAAGAGATATTAATAAAAGACATATTTCTATCGACAAATTTTTAAAAATTATTAAATCAAAAAAAAATTCAAAAATTGGTCTTATGTTTGGTTCAGAAGCATCAGGTTTATCAAATGATGATTTATCCCTATCAAATTTCGTTTTACAAATCCCAACTTCAAAAAAATTTAAATCATTAAATTTATCTCATTCTTTGACTGTAGTATGTTATGAAATTTTTAAATTGATAAACTTTAAGAAATTTCAAAAAGACACAAAAAATATAAAAATTTCTTCTAAGAGAAACATTACATCTCTTGTTTTACATCTTAAAAAACTACTTGAAAAAAAAGGTTTTTTTATACCAAATGAAAAAAAACACTCTATGTTAATGAATATTAACAATTTAATTTATAGATTAGAGCCTAGTGATAAAGAAGTAAGGATTTTGGCTAGTATTATTAGCTCTTTGGGTAAAAAAAATATTAACCATAATTGACAATTGCCTATGAAACCTTATAAAAACTCATCAATTAAATATGACAAAAAGACTTAAATCTAAACACAAGGTTGATCGTAGGTTAAAAGCTAATCTATGGGGAAGACCTAAAAGTCCTTTTAACTCAAGAGCTTATCCACCAGGACAGCACGGACAAAATAAAAAAGGCAAACCAACTGATTACGGAATTCAATTACAAGCTAAACAAAAACTTAAAGCTTATTATGGAAATATAAATGAACGACAATTTAGAAATATTTATAGAAAAGCGCTTGCTAAAAGAGGTGATACTACGGAAAATTTGATTGCTTTACTTGAAAGCAGATTAGATACGGTAATTTATAGAGCAAAATTTGCTACTACTGTTTTTTCTGCAAGACAAATGATTAATCATGGTCATATCAAAGTTAATAAAAAAAGAGTAAACATTTCCAGTTATCTGGTAAAAGAATCTGATTTGATTGAAGTAAGAGAGAAATCAAAAAAACTTACGGTCATAGATGGCGCTCTTCAAAGCAAGGAAAGAGATGTTCCAGAATATATTCAATTAGACGATAAAAATAAAACTGCAAAATTAGTTAGAGTTCCAAAATTTGCAGAGGTTCCTTATCCAATAATAATGGAACCAAATCTTGTAATAGAATATTACTCTAGATAATTGAATTTCTTTAGTTTATTTAAGAGAAAAATATTATATAAGCTAAAAAAAAAAATTAATATAGATCAAGATAATATTAATAATGATTCTTTAGATAAATTATTTCATTATTACGGCAGTGATAAAGCAAACATTTTCAAAATAACACAAAATCAGGGTCATGGTTTCTCAGAATTTTATTCTAAACAATTAGATCATCTAAGAAAAAAAGATATAAAAATTTTAGAAATAGGTTCTTATTCTGGAGCCTCAGCGAGTGCATTTATAAAGTATTTTGCTAATTCAAAAGTTTATTGTTTTGATATAAATATTTCAAATTTTATTTACTATTCTAAAAATATAAAAGTTTTTGGTTTAGATATTAACGATAGGAAAAATGTAGAGAAAGTTTTAAGTCAAATAAGTGTCCAGTCAAACTCAAATTTTTTTGATATTATAATTGATGATGGTTCTCATTATTTAAGTGATATTTTAATTAGTTTTAACTTTTTATTTAGATATATAAAAAAAGGAGGTATTTATATTATTGAAGATTTCAAACATCCCAACTATTATGGATATAACAAAAATATAGATCATATTTTGGTTGATCAAATGTTAACAAACTTAAAAGAAAAAAAATTATTTAATTCAAACATAGTCAGTAAGAACGATCAAATTTACTTCCATGAAAATATTGAAGATATTACTATTTACAAAGGTAATTTAGAGCTTTCAGATATATGTTTTATAAAAAAAAAATAAATATCAAATTACCGTTAGGTAAATATTTTGTATCAAAATGAAAAATTTAAAAAAAAACTTATTTAAATTCTTTTTATTAATATATCTATTAATAGGATCATATAATTCTATTAACACAGGAATTTCATTTGATGAAAAACATGAGGAATTCAATTGGAATTTTAACATTAAGCTAGTGAAAGATTTAACAAATGTTTTTGTTCTCGGAGACTCATTTGATAGAGAAGAATTTGACCAAGAAGTAAAATTATATGTAGGTTATGGAATCGGTTCTCAATTTGTATCTCAACCAATACAATTTTTTTTAAAGGATTTTTTACTTTCAGATAAAAATTTAGATTTATATGGAGCCAAACTATTAGCTAAACACTTTGTAATATTTTTATTTTTCTTTGTGTCAGGAATTTTCTTTTATCTTATATTAAAAAAATTAATTGATAACGAGATTTTTTGTATCACTGGTTCAATCTTTTATTTGACATATCCTTATTTGTTTGGACAAGCGATGTTTAGCCCAAAAGATATTCCTTTTTTAAGTATCTGGTTAGTTTGCACCTACGTAAGTTTTAAAATTATTGAAAAACTCATAAATGAAAAAATAATTAGAAATAAAGATATTTTTATTTTTTCTTTGGTCACTGCATTTTTAATTTCTATTAGAATTGCAGGATTTTTAATTTTTCTACAATATTTTATATTACTTCTTTTATTCTTAAACACATATAAAGAAAAGTTTGTATTTTTTTTAAAAAGTTATTATAAAAAAATTTTTTTCTTTTTTTTTAATTTATTAATACTAATCTTTATTCTAAATCCAATTTTTTTAGTAGATCCTTTTTTATTTTTTGAATCTATTAATGTAAGCGCTAATCACTTTAATAATGTTGGAACAAATACATTAGGGGAGACGATGTATTCAACTGATCTGCCTTCAACTTATTTACCTATTTGGCTGTCTGTAAAGATACCATTAATCATAATTTTGGGTTTAATCATTTTACCTTTTACAGAAAAAAAAATTTTCAATAGAAAGAAAATATCAATTTATTTTGGCACAATTTTAATAACAGTTATTTTAATACCTTTAATTTTGATTATTAAAAAAGTTCATTTATACGATGAATTGAGACAAGTAATGTTTTTGATACCATTAATAGTTATTTTAGGTCTTGTATCTTTATATACAATTTCAAAATTATTATTTTTTACTCTTAGTATTTTAACTATTTCTTTTTTTATTTTAGAAAATATAAAAATTAATCCTTATCAATACGTTTGGTTTAATCTTCCATCAAGATACTTAGATTTAACAAATAAATTTGAATTGGAGTATCAAGGAATAAGCGGAAAAGAAATTGCACATTACTTGACGAACATGGAAAATCAAAATGATTGTATTTTAGCCAATCCAATACATGGCGTAAAACCATTTTTGAATAACACAAATTTTACATGTTTTGATATTTGGCAAAAAGTTGATACTGATTTTCCAAGACCTTTTTTAGCAGTACAAAATGTAAGAAATCTTAAAAAAAGTTTACCTTATAATTGTAAATCTATTTACGAAACTGGTTTTAAACTTTTATTTCATAAAGAAAAATTTGTTACTGGAAAATTATTATTATGTGATTGAGTATATTTTATTTAATTAATAAATATATGACCCCAATTTGATTTACTGGACCAAACTAATTTGTATTTTTTATCCAACAAAAATTTATAAGTTTCTGATTTTAATATATTTTTATCTGTTATTTCTATACAAATTATTTTAGGTTTATAAATTTCAAAATTTAAGGATTTTAAGGCTTCTAAATCAGCTCCTTCTAAATCTATATTTAAAAAATCTATTTTTCTATTTTTGTAATTACTATTATCTAGAATTGTGTTCAGTTTAAAAGATTTTATTTTTTTTTCTTTTATAAGTCCTTGAAATCTTATTTTAGAAATATCTTTTTTTATAGTTGAAAGCTGACTTAATTTTTTTTGATAATAAAAAGTAATTTCATCGTCAGTGTTAGAAACGGCAGAATTAATATTTAAATCATTTGGTCTCATAAAATTAAATAAATCTACAGAAAATTCACTTATGTCTACATTAATCCCACTCCAGCTATTTTTATATAATAAATAGGTATTACTAAGATGCAATGGATGATAGCAACCAAGATCAACGTAAAAGCCTTTTTTAATATTTTTTGTATAATCTTTTATTACTAAATCCTCTCCTTCCATCGAATAAGATTTTTTTTTAATTAAATATTTGTGTTTAATATAAATGTTATGAAAGATATGAATTTTTTTGAGAAAATTTTTTAACAATTTACTCTATGGTATTTAGTTCGTTTTTAATTTTGTTTATAAAATTATTTATTAAAATTCTCTCATCTTTTTTTAAATAGTTTTCTCTTTTTACAGCTTTTTCCATTTCGATTTTTATAGAATCTACCATTCCTTTTCTGCCTTCTTTAGTTAAAAGTATATCAGTTTGTTTTGTAATTTTATTTAGAGTTCTACCTATAGTAAATTCAAATACAGCTATTAACGCAATTACAGCAATTAATATTTTATATATATAATTTCTCAATTAAATAATTCCTTTATTACTAAACATTTTTTTTAGTTCGCCTTTTTCAAACATTTCTTTGACTATGTCGCAACCGCCAATAAATTCATTTTTAATATAAAGTTGAGGTATTGTTGGCCAATCACTATAATCTTTAATTCCTTGCCTAAGAATTTCATCCTCTAGAACATTAATGCCTTTAAATTCAACTTTTAAATGTTTAAGCACGTTTACTACAGCCATTGAAAACCCACATTGCGGATTATCAGGCGTACCTTTCATAAATAAACATACCTTATTTTCACTTATTAAATTTTTAATTTTTTCTTTTATTTCCATTATATTGCCTCTGTAGTTATGGAGAATGCATGTAACTCATTACCCATCTTACCTTTAAGAGATTTGTACACTAATTTATGTTGTTCAATTTTGTTTAAACCTTTAAACATTTTAGATTTAATAATAGCCGAATAATGATTATTGTCACCCATCAGATCTTTAATTTCTATGGACGCATCAGGAATTGATGAAATAATAAGTTTTTTAATTTCCTCTATTGGTAATGGCATTAGTAATTATTGTACCATTGATTATTAATTTTATACAGTTCTTTAATGTCAATTTTTAATTCTTTTTGAATTTCAAAATAATCTTTTTGAGTAAATCCAATATTTTCATAAAAAACATTGTTGTTCTTTAATATGTTTTCAACTTTTTTTAAATTATTTCTATCTATTTCTAGAACATATCTACCTTGATCTTCACCAAAAAAATATTTAAATAAATCTGTTAATTTTTTTGGTTTGTCTATTCTAACTCCATAATTTGATCCCATAGACATTTCAGCTAACGTGATAATCAAACCACCACTAGAAATATCATGAACAGAATTGACTAAATCTTTATTTATTATTTCTAAGACACTTTCCCCATTATTTTTTTCATTAATTAAGTTAATTTCTGGTGGTTGTCCTTCTAAAATCGAATGAATTTCTTCTAAAAAAATACTTTGTTCTAAATGTCCAAAAGTTTTACCGATTAAAAGCAAAACACTATCATTTTTTTTTAGTTGATGGTTCATAGATCTCTTCAGTTTTGAAATTAATCCAACTCCTCCTATAACTGGAGTAGGAGAGATATTTTTTTTATTTGTTCCGTTATAAAAAGAAACATTTCCTGAAACTACAGGATAGTTTAAAAACTCACAGGATTCTTTTATGCCGGCTAAACATTCTACAAATTCACCCATGATTTTAGGATCTTCAGGATTACCAAAGTTTAAACAATTTGTTATCGCTATTGGTTTGGCACCTACAGAAATTAAATTTCTCCAATTTTCACATACAATTTGTTTTCCACCAGTTAAGGGATGTGATTTACAATAATTTGATGAGGAGTCCACAGAAACAGCTATTGCTTTTTCCTTCTTATGAATTCTGATTATTGCAGCATCCGCTCCAGATTTTTGAGCCGTATCACACATTACCATTTGATCATACTGACTTGTAATCCAATTTTTGTTTGAATGGTTGGCAGATGATAAAATTTTTATCAAAGCATCTTCAATTTTAATTTTTTTTAATTTTTTTAAATCAATCTTACTTTTAGTTAATTTTTTTTTTACCCATTTTCTATCGTAGATAGGTGCTTTTGATGCTAAAGCATCCAAAGGAATTTCTCCTTCAATTTTATTATTATATTTAAGAGTTAGTTTATTTGTATCAGTGGTTTTTCCAATGATTACAAAATCAAGATCCCATTTATTAAATATTTTTTTTGCATGCTGTTCTTTTCCATCTTCAAGAATAATTAACATTCTTTCTTGACTTTCGGACAGCATCATTTCGTATGGGGTCATATTTTCTTCTCTACAAGGAACTTTATCCAAATTAAGTTCTATTCCTAATTCTCCTTTTGATGCCATTTCAACACTAGATGAAGTAAGTCCAGCAGCACCCATATCTTGAATTGAAATAATAGAATTGTCTTTCATTAATTCTAAGCAAGCTTCCATTAATAATTTTTCAGTAAAAGGATCTCCTACTTGCACGGTGGGTTTTTTTTCTTCGGAGTCATCATCAAACTCAGCTGAGGCCATCGAAGCACCATGAATACCATCTCTACCTGTTTTTGAGCCAACATAAACAACTGATTTATTAAGACCTTTTGCTTTAGAATAAAAAATCTTATTTTTTTTAGCATGCCCAATTGCCATAGCATTGACTAAAATATTTTCATTGTAAGTGCTATTAAATTTTGTCTCTCCGGCCACTGTAGGTATACCAATACAATTTCCATATCCTCCAATACCTGAGACCACTCCATTTAATAAGCTTCTTGTTTTAAAATGATCGGGTGAACCAAAATGTATAGAGTTAAGAAGTGCTATTGGTCTTGCGCCCATAGTAAATACATCTCTTAATATACCTCCAACTCCAGTAGCTGCGCCTTGATATGGTTCAATATAAGAGGGGTGATTGTGACTTTCTATTTTAAAAATAATTGCATCTTCGTCGCCAATATCTATGACGCCAGCATTTTCACCAGGACCTTGAATCACTTGTTTTCCTTTTGTAGGTAAATTTTTTAGATGTTTTCTTGAGGACTTATAGGAACAGTGTTCATTCCACATAGCTGAAAAAATCCCCAGTTCTAATAAATTAGGCTCTCTTTTTAAAAGTTTTTTAATTGTAGAGTATTCTTCTAGTTTCAAACCATGTTGCTCTATTACTTTTTTAGTAATTGTTTTCATATTTAGTTGAGCAAACTTGAAAATAAGTTAACACCATCAGTATTAGAAACTAAATTATCTATCATTCTTTCAGGATGTGGCATCATTCCTAAAATATTTTTTTTTGAATTAAATATTCCAGCAATATTTTCTAAAGAACCATTAGGATTTGAGTCTTCATCAGTGCTACCCGTGGTATTACAGTATTTAAATGCTATTAAATTTTCATTTTTTAATTTTTGCAAATGTTCTGAATTGGTAAAATAATTTCCTTCATTATGAGCAATATTAATCTTTAAAATCTGATCTTTTTTGTATTTATTAGAAAATTTAGTTTGATTATTAATTACCTTAATATTAACGTCTTTATTAATAAACTTTAATTTTTTATTCCTTAATAAAACTCCTTGCAATAATCCAGTTTCTGTTAAAATTTGAAAACCATTACAAATTCCAAGTATTAAACAGCCTTCATTTGCGGCTTTTATAACTTCATTAATTATTAATGATTTTCCCGCAATAGCTCCTGATCTTAAATAATCCCCATAAGAGAATCCCCCTGGTATTACAATAAGATCTGATTTGGGTAATTTTGTTTCTTTATGCCAAACCATTTGATTTTTAAATTGCATTTTTTCTAATGCAACAGCTATGTCTCTATCACAATTTGAACCGGGAAAAACTATAACTGATGATTTCATTAAATCTTTTTTATCTTGTAATCTTCTATAATCAAATTAGCTAAAAGTTTTTTACACATTTCATCAATTTTTTTTTCTGCTTTTTTTTGATCACTATCATCTAATTCAATTTCGAAATATTTACCTTGTCTTATGCTTTTTAAGTTATCCATTCCAAGATTTTTTAAAGTATTTTGTACAACTTTGCCTTGTGGATCTAGCACATCTTTCTTTAAAGTAACTGTGACTGAAAATTTCAATTTATTTTTTTTTAAATTTAATTGAAGTTGTTTTGCCGAAATTTACCTCACTTATATTAGCTACTTCCGGCATAATATTTAATCTCCTAGCTACTTCTTGATATCCTTGAATAATGTTACCTAAATCTTTTCTAAATCTGTCTTTATCTAATTTTTTTTCAGTTTTTACGTCCCAAAGCCTACAAGTATCTGGGCTAATTTCATCCGCAAGAACAATCTCTTTTTTTTCAGTGTCCTTATTCCATGCTTTACCGTACTCAATTTTAAAATCTACTAATTTAATCCCAATGCCTCTAAACATGCCTAACAATAAATCATTAATTCTTAAAGTGGTTTTGTCAATTTCAAGTATTTCTTTTTCAGTTGCCCAACCAAACGAATAAATATGTTCTTTTGATATTAAAGGATCTTGAAGTTCATCTTTTTTATAGCAATATTCTAACAATGGTTTTTCTAAAACAGTTCCTTCTGAAATATCTAATCTTTTGGTTAAAGACCCTGTAGCAATATTTCTAACTATAAACTCAATAGGAAATATTTCTGCTTTTCTTATTAGCTGTTCTCTCATATTAAGTCTTTTGATTAAGTGAGTTTTTATTCCACATTGAGCTAAATTAGTTAAAATGTATTCAGAAATACGATTATTCAAAACACCTTTTCCTTCTACTTTTGATTTTTTTAAATTATTAAAAGCAGTCGCATCATCTTTAAAATGTTGAATCACTAAATTTTTATCTTTTGTTTCATAGATAATCTTAGCTTTACCTTCGTATAGTTTATTGCCTTTATTCATCAATTTTTTTTAATTTTTTTTTAAACTTCTTTTGAAAATTATATTAATTTTTTTAGTATGATAACTAAAATTAAATAGTTTTTTAAGCTTATTAACAGGTATTTTATTTGTTATTTTTTTATCATTAGTGATATTTTCATAAAATAAAGAATTATTGTTCCAAGTTTTCATAGCATTTCTTTGAACTATTTTATAAGCATCTTCTCTTGAAAAACCAACATTGGTTAATTCTAACAAAATTCTTTGAGAAAAAAAAATACCCTTAGTAATATTTAAATTCTTAATCATATTTTTTGGAAAAATGTTAAGATTTTTTACTAAATTAGTTAACCTACATAGTGCAAAATCTAAAGCAATTGTTGAGTCTGGTCCAATATTTCTTTCCACAGCTGAATGTGAGATATCTCTTTCGTGCCACAAAGCAACATTTTCTAAAGCAGGCATTACAGTTGATCTTATTAATCTTGCTAAACCGGTTAAGTTTTCACTTAAAATTGGATTTTTTTTATGAGGCATGGCCGAAGATCCTTTTTGTTTTTTTCCAAAAAATTCTTCTACTTCTAAAACTTCTGTTCTTTGTAGATGTCTAATTTCTACTGCAAATCTCTCAATTGAACTTGCTATAACTCCTAGAGTCGAAAAAAATTGAGCATGTCTATCTCTTGGAATAATTTGTGTTGAAATAGGTTCAACGCTTAATTTTAATTTTCTAGCTACATATATTTCTATTCGTGGGTCTATATTTGCAAATGTTCCAACTGCTCCTGAAATTGCACAGGTAGATATTTCTTTAATGGCGTTTTCTAATCTTCTCTTATTTCTAAGAAATTCTTGATAAAAAGTTAACATTTTTAAACCAAAAGTAATTGGTTCTGCATGTATCCCATGACTTCTACCTATACATAAAGTAAATTTATGTTTAATAGCTTGTTGTTTTATTGACCTTAATAACTCATCAATATCTTTTAATAAAATCTCACCAGATTGTTTTAATTGTAGATTAAAACAAGTATCTAAAACATCAGAAGATGTCATGCCTTTGTGAAGATATCTTCCTTCTTTACCAACTTTTTCTGTAATAGAAGTTAAGAATGCAATAACATCGTGTTTAACTTTGTTTTCTATATCTAAAATTCTTTTTACGTTAATTTTAGCTCTCGATTTAACTTTTTTAACAACACCTTTTGGGATGATTTTTAGCTTTTCCATTGATTCAGCAGCAGCTAATTCAATTTCAAGCCAAATAGAATATTTATTATAATCCTCCCAAATGGCCTTCAGTTCTTTTCTAGAGTATCTTTCAATCATTTTATAGATTAACTAATTTTTTGACTCAGTAAAAATTTCGTATCCATCTTTTGTTATACCAACAGTATGTTCAAATTGTGCAGATAGTGACTTGTCTTTTGTAACAGCTGTCCAACCATCTTTTAATGTTTTTGTTTCATAATTACCAAAGTTAATCATTGGCTCAATAGTAAAAATCATACCAGCTTTTATTTTTTCTCCAGTTCCCTGTTTTCCATAGTGTAAAATACTGGGTTGTTCATGAAATTTTTTACCGATACCATGACCACAAAAATCTTGAACAACAGAAAATCCCTTAGCCTCAACATGTTTTTGTATAGTTGAACCGATATCACCTAATTGAATGTCTTCTTTCAAAATTTTAATTGCTTTCATCATTGCTTCATAAGTTGTTTCAATTAATTTTTTTGCTTTTACAGATATATTACCTACCTGAAACATCCTACTAGTGTCACCATGCCATCCATCTTTATAAGCTGTTACATCAACATTCAAGATATCTCCTTCTTTCAAAACTTTATCAGATGGTATGCCGTGACAAACAACATGATTTGCTGAAGTACAGCTTGATCTAGGGAAACCTCTATAAAACAGTGGAGCAGAGTAAGCTCCATGATCATTTATAAATTCATAACACAAATAATCAATTTCATTAGTTGTAATACCAGGTCTAATTATTTTAAAAACTTCATCAAGAGCACCTGCAGCAATTAATCCTGCCGCTCTAGTTCTTTCAAATGACTCTTTAATATCTCTATTCATTAAATTTTGAATTTTATTTTATTATTAAGTTTTATTCCTTTTGATGAAAATTTACAATCATAGCAAAGTACATTTAGTTTTTTTTTAACCGCATTGGATAATAATTTTGAATATTCTGGATCTATATCTTCTGCAATAGTAAATTGATCACAATCTTCACGCTGAATAACAAAAGCAATGAAAACCTTATAACCTTTTTTGCTTGCTTTAATCAACTCATCAATATGTTTAGCGCCTCTAGAAGTTATTGCGTCTGGAAATTCTGCTATTTTAGATTTTCTTTTTAAAGTAACATTTTTAACTTCTATCAGGGCTTTGTAATTTTTTTTACTAATTAAAAAATCAAATCTTGTATTTTGACCAAATTTTATTTCAGGTTTTATTTTAATATCATTATCGAATTCTTTAATCATATTGCTTTCTAAAGCATTTTGAAAAATTTTATTTGTGAGATGGGTATTCACCCCAACTTTTGATCCGTTACTCTCTATTATTTGGACAGTGTATTTTAGTTTTCTATTAGGGTTATTTGATTCACTTAACCAAATTTTGTTTCCTTTATCTAAGAGACCCTGCATAGAGCCTGTATTCGGACAATGTGCTGTGACTAATTTATCTTTAATTTGAGCATCTATAAAAAAACGCTTATATCTTTTTATAAACACACCTGATATTAATTTATTTTCAAAGTTCATATATAATTGTTAATCTATGAAGAAAAAAAACAAAAAAGTAAATGCTGGAATTTTAATTATAGGAAATGAAATACTTTCTGGCAGGACTCAAGATAAAAATGTTGCTTTTATATCCAATTGGTTGAATTCAAAGTGTGGCATATCAGTTAATGAAGTAAGAGTTGTTCCAGATTTAGAGAAAATAATAATTAAAAACATATTAGAATTATCAAAAAAATTTAATTACGTTTTTACTACCGGAGGCATTGGTCCTACACATGACGATATAACTTCACAATCAATTTCGAAAGCATTTAAAGTTAAATATGAATATCACAAAGAAGCATTTCAAATTTTAGAAAATTATTATGGTAAATCAAATTTTAATGACGGTAGAAGAAAAATGGCAAAAATGCCTAGAGGAGCAAAATTGATTTATAATCCTTCAAGCGCTGCTCCAGGATTTATTATCAAAAATGTAATTTCATTACCTGGTGTACCATCCATATTAAATTCAATGATTGAAAATTGTAAACAATACTTAATCAAAGGTTTAAAAGTTTATAGCAAGACTTTAAATCTTTTTACTGTTGAAAGTAATATTTCAAAACAATTAAGCCTCATTCAAAAAAAATATAAAAAATTTGTCGAGATAGGGAGCTATCCTTTTTTTAGATTAGGAAAGATAGGTGTTTCAATTGTAATTAGATCGACATCAAAAATAAAAATACAAAATGTAAATCAAGACTTAATTAAATTAGTTAAAATTAAAAAAATTAAAATATTAAAAGCCTAAATCAATTTAAAGACATCATACATAGTAATTGTATCAATATCTTTTGATTTATACATTTGTTTACTATCTAGGATTTTTATTGAATTAATCTTGGGAGCAAATTTTTCTGAGTCAGTTGGTCCAAATAAAACTATCATTGGAACATTAGCTAAACCCATCATATGCATAACTCCATTATCTATAGATATAGCTAAATCTAATCTTGCAGCTAAGGCTGTTACAAGAGCAGGACATGAAAGATTAGATTGATATTCAGGAAATAAAGCATTTGGAACATGAGATTTAATTTTTTTTATTAATTCTGTGTTATCTTTTTCAATAAAAAATACTGGAATTTTATTTTTTTCATTAATTTTATTTGCAAGATCAATAAATTTATCAATTGACCAATTTTTTTTCCTATAAACGTTTCCTTGTGTTAATGAAAATCCAATATAATTTTTATCAGGCAGTAATCTTTTTGCTTCTTTTTTATACTTTTCTGATAATTTTTTTGGATTAAAAAGAGATATTTTAATATTTGTGTTTAAAAATTTATCTAAATTTATGAGATGGTCCTTTGAGAAATATTCATCTTTTTTAGTACAAAACCTAAAATTTAAAGTAGATGAATAAAAATGATTATGAGGTATTCTTTTTAAAATCATTGTGTTTCTTAATTTAGATTGTAGATCAATAATTAAATCCATTTTATCTAAATTTTGATCTATAAATCTTTTTTTAGTTAAAAGTAAATGCCACCATCTGAAACCAAAATATTTTAAATCTAAATCTAATGTTTTTATATTAATTTCGAATTCTTTTAATTTACCTTTAAAGTGATTTGTATGAGCACCTAGATAAAAAAATTCTGAGGATTTAAAATGATTTTTAAGACTTAATATTAATGTGAATAACTGTATGGAGTCACCTAAGCCTCCTCCAGAATTATATATTAAAATTTTTTTCATGTGGTACTTATATTTTATAAATGACTTTGAAATATAAATTAATCTTATTCATTATTTTTATAGCACTTTATATTTGTTTTATATCTTTTTTTTGGTCTAATATTCAAGTTCCACTTCAAATCAATAATAAAGCCATTGGTCTTTTAACTATAAAAAATATCAACCCAATCAATGATACGATAAGATTTATTTTTTTAATTTTTCCGCCTTTAATATTATATCTATTATTTTTAAAAATTAATTTTAAAAACGATTTTATTAAAATAAAATCACTATCTTATTCTGAAAAATATCTAAAAAATAATTTAGAGTTAAGAGATCTAAAATTTGTTATTCCTTTATTTTGTATTCTAATTATGCTTGAGTTTTTTCAAACTGATTTTCCACCTACAAATTATTTAGATACTCTTCATGATGGAGATTATCTTGCAACAATATCAAATCACTTACATTTTGGCGGTTATTGGAATTCTGCTTTTACTGTTCATGGTGGTGAAAATATTTTTTTACCTTTAATTGCCTTTAAATTTTTGAATCTAAATATTGCAAGTATAAAATATACTCTTTATTTAGCAATTTTTTTAATAAAGTTTTTAACAATTCTTCTAGCTTATCAAATTTCAAAACTAGTCAATATTGAAAAAAATTATAAAATTATTTTTTTTATAATTCTTACTTTGTTTATGCTTTCGCTAAGTAGTTATGGAGCAGTAAATTATATTAATATTAGAGATATATTCGTATTAATTTTTTTTTCTATATTAATACAATTATACATTAATAAATTAAATACTTTGTTAATTTATTTTCTCTCACTAGCAACAGTCCTAAGCTTTATATTTCATTATGATACAGGTGTTTATCTTCATGTTATAATTTTATTGATATTTTTTCATTTTTTATTTTCTAAAAAAGTTAAAGAATCTTTTTTTCTAATATTTTTTTTAATATTAAATTGGCTTATCGTATTTAGTTTGTTTGGTTACAGTGAAATTTATTCTATGTTTGAACAATTTTTACAAATTGCTATTAACATGGATAGAATGCATGGAATTGAATATCCTCAGCCGTTTCTAAGCATTGGAGATGGTGACCATGGAACAAGAGGAACTAAAGCTTTAGTTTTCTTATTATTACTAGGATTTATTACTACTACAATAGTTTTTTTTAAAAACAATTATTTTAAAATCAATGAAAAATTTTTATTAATAATTTTTTATGGATATTCAATTATTTCATTTAAAAATGCCCTTGGAAGATCTGATGGGCCTCATATTATGTTATCGAGTGACTGGATATCGATCTTGTTATGTTATTATTTTTTATATCTGATTTTTTTTTATTTACCAAAAAATATAAATTTTATTACAGCTAAAAAATACATAGAAAAAATTGGAGGTTTATTTTTAATAATATTAATATTGGTAAATACAGATTTTAAAAAAGTTTCAAATTATAATAAAAATTTTGAAAATTATATAAATACTAGTGACAAAACTTTTATAAATAAGGACAGAGTAAAAATTATTGAAGAGATTTCTCAAATTATTAACAACGAAAATTGTATTCAAAACTTTACTGCAGATTTATCTTTACCGTATTTATTGAAAAAACCAAATTGTACTCAATTTATTTCTGCTTGGTTAGGGAGTGGAGAGAAATTTGAAAAGAAATTCATTAATCAACTAAGAAATAATAATGTTAATTATATAATTTATAGCTCACCATTATATATAGTAGATAATATAAAAACCTCCGACAGATTAAAAATTGCTAATCAATATATACAAAAAAACTACTCTATAATTTGGAAAAAAAATAATTACATTTTATTAAAAAGAATTTAAATTGATTAAAAATGAAGTATTTCAATTTTCATTTGATTTAGATAGAAATTAAATTAAGATCATTCAATGGTTCAAAACTTATCAATAATTATACCTTCTTATAACGAAGAAGAGAATATCAATGAGATATATGAAAGAATTAAGAAAACATTAATTGATATTAATATTGATAATTTTGAAATAATCTTTATCGAAAATGGTTCAACTGATAAAAGCTTAGAAATTTTAAAAAAGATTAATCAAAATGATAAGAAAGTAAAAATTGTTTCTTTTAGCAGAAATTTTGGATATCAAAACGCTATTTTAGCTGGTCTAAAATACTCTAAGAATGACCATGTTTGTATATTAGATGGTGATCTTCAAGATCCCCCTGAAATTATTAAAGATTTTGTTGCTAAAGCTAAAGAAGGCTATGACGTGGTTTATGGTATTAGAAAAAAAAGAGAGGCTAAATTATCTAAAAAGATAAGCTATAAAATCTTTTATTATTTTTATCAAAAATTAAGTGAAATAAATGTTCCTAAAGAAGTAGGGGAGTTCAGTTTGATGAACAAAAAAGTAGTAAATCATTTAATCAATTTAAAAGAAAATAATCTATTTATACGAGGATTAAGAACATGGCTAGGGTTTAATCAGACAGGAGTAGAGTATAATAGATTAGAACGAAACAAAGGCAAACCCAAATTTTCTTTTTATGAGTCTTTTATTTTGGGATTGGATGGAATAGTATCGTTTACAAAAGTTCCATTAAGAGCTATTTTAATTTTAGGAATATTTTTATCAGGAATATCATTTTTTTATTTTCTATTTATCTTAATAACAAAAATTTTAGTCATCCTTGGCTTTGGGATACCATCATGGCTTATAATGCCAAAAGGATTAACAATTATGAATTTAATTATGGTAACTTTTTTTAGCTTAATTGTTTTAATCTTAGGAATAATTGGAGAATACATTGGAAAAATTTACGGAGAAGTAAAAAGTAGACCTAGATACATCGTCAAGGAATTTATAGAGTGAGTTATTAATAAGTTATCTATTGCTTAACCAAATTGTTTCAAAGGGTTTTAATATCAACAGTTTATTATTTATTTCAATTTTAGATCCAATTAAATTATTCCAATTATGATAAATTTTATTTAAGTGCGCTCTTTGAATTTTTGACGACAAATTTGTAATACAAATTATAGTTTGTTCCTTATTAATACTTATTCTCTTGAAAGAGAAAATTTTTGATCCAAGGTTTATATTGTGTCTTGAGGCATTTGGATGAAATGCTTTTTGTTTTCTTCTAACACTAAGTAAATTGGAAATTTTCTTATAAAATATGCTTTGTTTGGAATTTTTATCATCAAGCTTCTTTGAAATATTATTATAATTCCATTTATATCTATTAATGTCTCTATTATTACCAGTAATTATATATTTAGATTCATCATTAGATTTACCAAACAAAGAATTAAAATATACGGCGGGGACACCTTCAAAAGAAATCATAATTGAATGTGCAGAAATATATCGTTCTAAAAAAAATTTTCCTTTTAAGTCATAATCTGATTTTTTAAGTGCATCGAAAACAGTTATATTTGCCTCATAGACTTTTTTTGATTTATTTTTAACTTTTCTGTATGAAAATTTTGATCCATTTTTTTTTAGTCTTTTAAGAAAGTTGTTTAATATTTTTTTGGTAAATATTCCCTCTGTAGGTCTAATACCAATTCCATCATGAGATGATATAAAATTTAAATAACTATTTCCCTTTTTTGTAATTGGAAGTTTTTTACTCCATTTATTTAAATATGAACTATTTTCAAATAAAAAAGCATGAATTAATAATGGTGGGAGAGAAAAATTATAAATCCAATTAGCTTCATCATTATTACCAAAATAACTTAGATTTTCTTTTTCGGGTAAATTTGTTTCTGTAACAATTATGGATTCCACATTTAGAGAACTACAAATTATTCTTAAAAGTTTAATTACTTCATGCGTTTGTTTTAAATTAATGCATTTTGTACCGCTTTCTTTCCAAAGATAAGCAACCGCATCCAGCCTAAAAACAGTTACACCATGATTAATAAGATTAATCATAATTTTTACAAATCTCAATAATACCGATGGATTCTTAAAATTTAGATCTAATTGATCTGGGCTAAAAGTTCTCCAAAGGTATTCTTTTTTATTAAAAAGATTAATTTTTTTTAATAATTTATGATCTCTTGGACGTATTACTTTTGAAGTATCAAATTTAGTGTCTACGGTTAAAAAATAATTTTTACCTGGATTTTTGTTTTTTAAAAAATTTTTAAACCATAAACCTCTTGCGGATGAATGATTAATTACCATATCAGCCATAATATCATTTGATTTTGAAATTTTTTTTATATCAGACCAATTACCAAGTTTATTTTCAATTTTATAATGATCTTTTACAGAAAAACCACTATCACTACTTGAAGGATAAAAAGGTAAAAAATGTATTGTATTAAAATATTTTTTTAATTTTTTTTTAAAAAAAACTTTAAATAATGAGATCGAGCTTTTTTTATTTGAATAAATACTATCTCCATAACAAATTATTAATGATGTTTTTTCTGAAATATTTTTTTTACTTTTTGGATTTTTTTTATTGAAATTTTTAATTATTTGAATTATTTCATATTCAAATTTATCAATATCTTGTTTAGATAAAGATATTTTGTATATATTATCTAGTTTAGATCTTATTTTTTTCTGATCTTTTTGTGTAAACATTAATAATATTTTTTATTCAAATGAAATTATCTAATCCTATTTTTATCTTTATCAAAAAATAATATTTTATCTTTTGAAAAAGATATCTTTAGTGAGTCATTATCAATATTTTCTGAGGATTTAATTATAATTTGGTTTTCTGAAACTTTAGAATAAATAATTTTTTCAAATCCCAAATTTTCAACAAGATCAATTTTTACATCTATCTGGATTTCATGCACGCTTTTTAAACTTATATGTTCAGGTCTAATACCTAAATAAATATCATCTTTAAATTTTAAATTATCAAAAGTTATCTTATTATTGAATAAGTGCAAAGTGTTTGAATTAGTAATGTCCTCTTTATTAATCTTAATAATATTCATTTTTGGTGATCCAATAAATTCTGCAACAAAAATATTATTTGGATCTGAATAAATCTCATTAGGTGTTCCATATTGTTCGATATTTCCTTTATTAAGAACTACAATTCTATCAGCTAATGTCATTGCTTCAACTTGATCATGAGTTACATAAATTATATTTGAATTCATTTTTTTATGTAGTTTAGATATTTCAACTCTCATTTCAGATCTTAAAGCAGCGTCGAGGTTTGATAATGGTTCATCAAATAGAAAAACTTTGGGGTTTCTTGTGATTGCTCTACCAATTGCAACTCTTTGTCTTTGTCCACCTGAAAGCTGTTTAGGCTTCCTTTCAAGTAAATCCTCAATTTGAAGTGTAGCAGCAGCATCATTAACTTTTTGATTAATTTCATTTTTTGGAATTTTTTCCATTTTTAAGCCAAAAGCCATATTTTCAAAAACATTCATATGTGGGTACAAAGCATAAGATTGAAAAACCATAGCAATTTCACGTTTAGAAGGAATTAAATTATTTATAAGTTTATTATCTAGATAAATTTCTCCTACATCAACTGACTCTAAACCTGAGATCATTCTTAAAAGTGTAGACTTTCCACAACCTGACGGACCAACTAAAACAATAAATTCTCCATCGTTTATTTTTATATCGAATTTACTAATTACCTTGTTTGTTCCAAAACTTTTTTGGATATTTTTTAGTTCAATTGATGCCATAAAAAAATTTTCAACCTAGAGTTTAATTTTAATATTTTAGATTTTATTTAAATTAAAAAACAAGGTTAATGTAAAATCTGCATACCTGCCATATTTTTTTTTGAGGGTTTATTATTCTGACAAATTTGGTAGGTTTTTTAGAAAAATTAATAATGATAGGGAGGATAATGAGAAAAATATTAATATTTATATTTACTTTTTCATTTTTTGTTAACTCAAGTTATGCCGGAATTACCTTCTGGACTACTGAGGTTCAACCAGAAAGAATGGAAAAACAAAAAACAATGGCCAAAGCTTTTGAGTCAAAAACTGGTATTAGCGTTGAAGTAATACCCGTTGAGGAAAAAGATCTTGGGACAAGAGCTACAGCAGCAGCAGCAGCTGGAAATCTTCCAGATGTGATTTACCACACATTACAATATGTTTTGCCTTGGGCTGAGGCAGGTATATTAGATGTAGATGCAAATAATGATGTTGTTAAATCATTAGGAAAAAAAACATTTGCACCGGGCGCATTAAATATGGCTAAGAAAGGTGGAAAAATTGCAGCTGTTCCAGTTGACGGGTGGACACAAATGGTTGTTTATAGAAAAGATCTATTTGCAAAAGCTGGTTTAGAACCACCAACATCTTATGCAAATATAGTTAAAGCTGTTAATGCACTATCAAGCAATGACATGTTTGGCTTTGTAGCTGCTACAAAAACAGATGAAAACTTTATGAGTCAAGTACTTGAGCATGTACTTTTAGCAAATGGAGTTAATTTTGTTAAAAAAGGTGGAACTAAAAAGCAAGGTAAAGCTTTAAAGAATTCTTTAGAATTTTATAAAGTAATTGCTAAAGCAAGTCCTCCGGGAGAATTATTCTGGAAACAATCCAGAGCTTTATATTTTGCAGGAAAAACACCCATGGTTATTTGGTCACCATTTATAATGGATGAATTAGCAGGATTAAGAGACTCTGCTCCTCCAACAATAAATAATGATCCTACATCACCAGAGCTAGCCTCTAAAACTGGTTTTATTACTAATTTTAGTGGACCTAACAATAAAAAAGGAGCTGCTTGGGCTGATGTAAGATATTTCGGAATAACAGCAGATGCAGATACAGATGAAGCTAAAAAATTCATAGAATACTCAATGAGTGATGGATATACAGCGACATTAGGAATTGCTCCAGAAGGAAAATTTCCTGTAAGAAGAGGAAACAAAAGTGATCCTAGTGCTTATACGAAAGCTTGGAGTAAACTACCTGTAGGTGTTGATAGAAAAGCACCATTGACTGACCTTTATTCTGCAGATGTTATTGATAACATTGTTGCTGGTTTAGATACAGCAAACAGATGGGGAGTTAAAGAAGGTGAACTTTCTCGAGCATCAAAAATCATTAATTCTCAGTTCTTAAATAGAATCACTAGAGAATACATTGATGATCAAATCTCTGTTGATGAAGCAGTTAAGAAAATTAACGCTGAGTTAGCTAAGTTTTAAATTATAAATTTATAAAGAGCGAATAATAAAGTATTATTCGCTCTTTATTATGAGCGATACATTATCAAAATTAGAAAAAAGAACTGCTTACACTTTAGTTTTACCTGCAGTCCTGTTAGTTTTTGCAATTGTTTTATTTCCTATATTTGCAAATGTTTGGATCAGTTTTAAAGACATTGAGTTAAAAGATATTAGAATTCCCGAACCGAGAGCAAAGAAAATTGTTAAATCAATTTCAGAAAATCGATCAGAATTAAAAATTATTTATAAATTAAGAAATAGTTCGTTAATTCAAGAAATTAGAAATGTTCAGTTCCAAGATAAATTTCCAAAAGATATTTCACCAATAAATCTAGATCCAAAATGTAATTTTCAATCTAAAAAGGTGATTTGTAATTTTGGAAATTGGGAGGCAAAATATAGAGAAAATTTTGAGATAACCATAAAGAATAATAATGGTGAGTCAATTGATAAAAAAACAATTAAATCTCAAAAACCAATTTTAAGTGGAAAAGCAGATAATCCACTATTGTCTACAAATTTTACTTTAGAAAATTTTAAAAAAGTCTTTTATGAAAATAATTTTGTTGAATTGCTTTTAACTACATTTTATTTCACTTTTTTTGGCACTGTAGGTGCAATTATCTTTGGAATTTTAGCAGCACAATTAGTTAATCAAAATATTCAAGGTCGAACTTACATGCGAGGTATTTTACTTTTTCCTTATGTGGGTCCTGTGGTCGCTTTAGCTTATACTTGGACTTTATTGTTAGACCCGAATAGCGGAACTTTAAATGCATTATTGGTTAATTTTAATATTATAGAGAAACCAATAAATTTACTGGGCCAAAAATACATAACAATGAGTATTTTAGGTGTTGAATTTAAATTAAGACTAGCATTAACTACAGTTATATTTTTTGAAATTTGGCGTTATTTTCCACTTGCTTTTCTTTTTATTTTAGCAAGATTGCAAGCAATACCGCAAAGTTTATATGAAGCAGCGGATGTAGATGGAGCAAGCCCAATCCAAAAATTTATTCATATAACTCTTCCTCAAATCACAGCAATAATTTCAATTTTATTCATGATTAGGTTCATTTGGAACTTTAATAAATTTGAGGATATCTTTTTATTAACGGGTGGAGCATCAGGGACAAGAACACTCCCCATTAACGTTTACCAACAAGGGTTTGCTGTATCAGATATTGGAATGGGCTCCGCTGTCTCTATTGTAATTGTGATGTTACTTATTAGTTTTATGGTTATTTATTTTAGATTAATTGGAAAGAGGGCCAATGAAGTTTAAATCATTAGTAATATTTTTAATAATATCTTCTTTTTTTCTGACATGTATTTTATCAATTTGGAAAATCATGTCCACCTTACAGGGTTTAAGTTTTACTAATTTAAATATCACACAAATTTTCTCAATTGGTATTCTGTTATCTTTAGTCTTTGTCTTAATCGGTAATAAGATTAATCATTTGATAAAGATTTTTTCATTATCGTTTATATTTTCGATTTTATATTTTTACTTAAATGAGACATCTCCATATTGGTATATTTTTGGGATTTTCTTAATCACTTTATTTTTTATGAACAAACTCAAAAAATATAGCATGGAGTCTTTGAAGGAAGATTTTATATCTGAAAAGATTATTTTTGATTTTATCACCTTGTTTGGCATTGTCTTTTTTGCATTTGTAATTTTATTTCCATTTTATATTATGCTTGTTACAAGTTTTAAAACTCAGATAGCTTTATTAGTTAATCCACTTGATTTTAGTCTGGACTTTTCCAAAAGTTTGACAGAATTATTTAAATCTTATTTTGTAATTTTTGATACTTATAATTTTGGCAGATACATTTTAATTAGTTCGGCTGTTTCAATCGGAACAGTTATTGTTACATTGTTATTTGCAATACCGGCAGCTTACGCTGTTGCTAGATTAAATTTCTTTGGTAAAAATTTTCTATCAACTTCAATTTTAATTATTTATATGTTTCCAGCTATAGTTTTAGTAATCCCATTATATACCGTGTTTAGTCAACTAGGATTAAGAAACTCAATTTTTGGTCTATTGATAGTTTATACTGCTACTACTCTACCAGTAGCTATTTATATGTTGCAAGGGTATTTTAAAAGTATTCCTAAGGAAATTGAAGATGCAGGTATCATGGATGGCCAGAATTGGTTTGGTATAATTTTAAAAATTATTATACCTCTAAGTTTACCAGCGATTGCATCTGTCGCTTTATATGTTTTTATGATTGCGTGGAATGAATTTCTTTTTTCTTTAATGTTTTTAGATAGTCCTAAATCTTTTACTTTATCGAGAGCTATTCAATATTTAAGTGGGGATGCAGAAACTCCGCGCCAATATTTAATGGCTGGATCTGTTATAGTTACTCTACCAGTGCTTTTTATTTTTGTATATTTTGAAAAATATTTGGTAAGCGGCCTTACTTCTGGTAGTGTTAAAGGGTAGTTATTGAAGGAAATAAATTTACTTATTAAACTTGTTCAATTATATATATTAGCTTAAATACTCATGAAATTCATTAATGCCCTCGTGGTGAAATTGGTAGACACAAAGGACTTAAAATCCTTGCCCTTTTGGGAGTGCCAGTTCGAGTCTGGCCGAGGGCACCATTTTAAAAATGACAAAAATAACAATTATTTCTGATACAAATAGAAAATCTTTAAAAATTAAAAAATTTTTAACTAAAAAGATTAAAATTAGTCCTATTAAAAGATCTAATCTCATTATTGTAATTGGAGGAGATGGTTTTATGCTTAAAACTTTAAAGAAAAATAAGAAGTCTACAAGTTTATTCTACGGAATTAATTCAGGTAATTATGGATTTCTTATGAATAAGTTTTCAAGAAAAAATATTATTAAAAATTTATCAAAAGCTAAAATGATACGAATCTCTCCTTTAGAGATGAAAGTTAGTAGCAAAAATAAAACAAAAAAATGTTTAGCGATTAATGAGGTTTCTATATTAAGACAGAGTAGGCAAGCTGCGTCTATATCGATAAAAAATGGTACAAAATACATTATTAAAAAATTAATCTCAGATGGGGTTTTAGTTTCTACTCCAGCAGGAAGCACAGCTTACAATATGTCAGTTCATGGACCTATACTAAGTTTGAATTCTAAAAAAATATCTATTGCTCCGATAAGTGCTTTTAGACCAAGACGTTGGCGAGGAAAAATTGTTGGTGACAAATCTACAATTACTATTAGAAATTTGAATTCTAAAAAAAGACCTATTAGTGCTGTAGCAGACAATATTGAAATAAGAAATGCTAAAATTATTAATGTAAAAATTAATAATAGAATAAAATTTGGTCTATTATACGATAGAAACAGAAGTCTCCAAAAAAAAATTAAGTTAGAACAACTTAAAAGAGAAATAAATTAGAACTATAATGAATTATAAAAAATTACTTAAATCTAGAAAATTTAAAATAGCTGTTTGGGGAACGGGTTATATTGGTTTATCTACTATGGTATATTTTGCTAAGAAAAAAATTAAATGTGTTGGTTATGATGTAAACAAAGATAAAATTAAAAAGATTAACTCAGGAATTTTACCTCTTGCTGATTTAGCTAATTGGTTTGGGTTTAACATAAAGAGTTTGGTAAAGTCGAATTATTTAAAAGGTACATCTAATTATAAAGATTTAATTTCAGAGGATTTTTTAGTACATTTTATTGCTATACCAACAGAAAAAGACGGAAAGCCATATTATAAACCACTATTAAGTGTACTTAGCAATATAGTAAAAATAAATCATAATGCCAAGAATCCACCGATTATAATTGTAGAATCTACATTAGCACCCAAAGTTTCAGATAAAAAAATTATTCCATTCCTAAAAAAAAAAAAATTTATTGTTGGTAAAAATATTTTGCTTTCAATAGCCCCGCGAAGAGATTGGTTTATTGAAGGAGAAAAAAACCTTGAAACTTTAGATAGAGTATATGGATCAACTGACAAAAAATCTACAAGGGTTTCAAGAGATGTTTTATCAATTGTTTGTAAAAAACTTCATGTTGCAAGCTCTTACAGAGTTTCAGAAATGGTAAAAAGTGTTGAGAACGCATATAGACATATGGATATAACTCTTGCTAATCAACTCTCATTAGCTTTTCCAAATGATAATATTAGAGAAGTTTTAAAACTTGTCGGAACTAAATGGAATATTGAAACTTTTCATCCTGGAATAGGGGCAGGTGGGTACTGCATACCATTATCAAGTAGATACATTTTATCTCAAGTAAAAAGTTTAAATAAACTTTCACTATTAAGAGAAACAATAAAGACGGACGATGGGATGAGTAAATCAATCACCAATTCAATAGTTAAAAGAGGGTTAAAAAAAATTGGTATCTTAGGTTTGTCTTATAAAGGTGATTTAAAAGTCAGTGTACTTTCAAAGGTTATACCATTGGTAAAATCCTTAAAAAATAAAAAATTACAAGTGAGATTATTTGATCCTTATTTTAGCTATAAAGAGATACATAAAGCTATCAAAGTAAAAACATTTAATTTTCCAAAAGATTTATCAAAATTTGATTGTATAATTGTTACTGTTGATCACAAACAATTTAAAATAAAAAAACAAATTTTAGAAAAATATCTTAAAAGTTGTAAACTAATAATTGATCATGATGGGGCATGGAAAAAGTATAATTTTAAAAATAATTATCATTTATCTGGAGATAGCGGATGGATTTAAATGTTCGAATTAAAACAATTTCAAAAAAGATTGGATTTATTATTGTTTCATGCTAAATACTCCGCAAGCCCTCATAGCTCAATTGGTAGAGCAATTGATTTGTAATCAATAGGTTCGCGGTTCGAGTCCGTGTGAGGGCACCACAAACTAAGTAAATCCTAAACTTTTAAGTTTATAAAAAAATTATTACACAGAACATCAGTGACACAAGTGATGAACATGTATTTCGTTGTGGTGTCTATGTGGTGTCCGAGGTTTAACTTTTAGATTTTAAAAATTAGTACCTGCATTGTTCAGTTGATGATCTATTTTTTACATTAATTTCATTAATATCATGTCTCACTTGAACATTTTTTAAATCAATTGTTCTTCTTACGTAAATACTATCCCAGTTATAACCTTTTTTCATGAGCATTGGTTCATATTTAGGTTTATTTTTTACATAAGATGTTTCGCTAAATTTTTTTTCCATTATAAATAATTCGTTAGTCGTGTCATATCTTACAGAGTAGCCTTTTCTTTCTGATGCCACATAGGAATTATGCTCAATTGGAATTTCAAAAAGCATTACATTCTCTTGATCTGTTTGATCAAGTTTTTTTTTTTGGGATTCATTGTCACCAGTCAAAATCTTATGGTAATTTTCTGTAAATCTATAATTAAGTATTAATTCATTGCTACTAGTATCAAATACATATTGTTTTTTTTTAAAAATATTTTCATCAAAACTATTTTTTATACCCCAAACATTTGCCCAGGGCCCAGAAAATCTATCTGGTTGGGAGTCTAAAATAGTATAACATCTTGTTAAAGTAATTATTTCTGCAAATAATGCAGTATTAGAAAATATTAAAACTATAATTGCTAAAAATTTCACCACTAGGACATTAATTAATTTCATGAGTATTTAAGCTAATATAAATACTATTAAGCTCCATAATTATTACTTATCCATTTAATCACATCATTAGTAGAAAATGTAATCCTAATATTTTTTTTATATTTTACTTTCTTTGTCCAATTATAATATTCAACCGCGACTTGTCCGTTCTTTGCTGTAACAATTTTACTAATTTCAACAGTACTTTTCCCAGATTTGTCATCGGGATGTTTAAATGAAATATTTTGAGGTATTTTGTTTTTAAAAATAGAGGTAATATCTTTTACTATTTCCTTTTTTAAATTTAAGCATTCTTTATGACTGTTACAAAATACAGAACCACCGATACCGTAAATTATATAATTTTTATCATTAGGTTTGTAAAAGAATTGTAAATTATCATATATATTAAATTTTTTTGTTGATTCACCTCTATTCACCTCTGCAATTCTGTATTTCATATCTGATGGAAGGTTGTCATAATTATAAAATCTTTTGATTTCACTTTCAGAGAAATGTTTTAGCAAGCTATCTTTAAGGCTAATACCCTCAATTTGAAAATCAGTAATATCATCTGCCTTAGATGATAGCATGAAGCATAAGCTTAGAATAAAGATAGTTAATAGCTTTTTCATAATTTTTTATTACCTAAATTTTCTAAATAATCATAAAATTCTTTTGAATCAATTGAAATAATTAATATATCTCTCCAAGATTTTTGTTTGGTTAATTTATCAGAATAATCATAACAAGCAATCTGAACTGCCCCACCTTGTTTAAATTTAAAGTCTGTGCTGTATTTAAACAAACCTTCAAATTCAGGGTGTTGTTTTTTTACATGTTTTATAATTTTAGCGTTAGGTGCTAATTTTGAATACTCCTTGGTGAGATTTTCTTTTTTTTCTAAACAAGGATCAAGATCAGCAAAAATTTTACCAGAAATAGAATAAATTTTGTAATTGGCGTCTCCTTTCTTATAAATAAAATCTAATGACCCATAGACATTTGAATTAGAGAGAAATCTAAAACTTAAATATTTATTTTCGGGGTAAACGTCTTTAAAAGTATATGTTTTTATTAGATCTTCGCTGTAATGATCTAGTAAGCTATCTCCAACACTTACTCCTTCAATTTCAAAATCTTTCATACCATCTGCCTGAGATGAGGTTGTGAAGCATAGGGTTAAAATGATGATGAAAAAAAGTTTTTTCATGTTATAAAGTTTTTAGTATATCGTCTTTAAATTGAGATTTATATAATTAAATGAGAGACAATTTTTTAGTTGTAATTAATAACGAAAAGGTTTTTGTAGATAACAGTGAATTTTATTGTAGTAATTATAATTTAAAAATTCTTCCTGAAGGATTAAATAATCATTATAAAGTAAAGTATATAGTCAGAGAATCTAAGAAAAAGGCAAATCACAGAATTAATTTAAAAGACATAATGATAGCATCAAATATTGTTAAATTTATTTATTTTATATTTGAAACTTTTAAAGAAAAAGACTCAAAATATTTAATTATTTCGATCACTCCTTATACATTTATTTCTTTTTTATTTTTATCTCTATTCAGAAAAAAAGTTTTTTTATACTTAATCAGTAGCGGACATGAAGAATGGAAATTTATATTAGGTTCTTGGTCTGTTTGGATTTATAACATTATGTATTCAATAGTAACTTCAAATTCGACTGTTATTGCTTTACATGAAAGATTGTGTAAGAAAAAAAATTGTCATGTAATTACTTCATCTTCTTTAGATAATAAGTGGTTAGAAAATCATAAAGAAGCAAAACTTGATAAAATTAGGTTATTATACGTTGGAAGAGCTAACCCTGAAAAAGGTATTTATGAATTTTTAAAAATGTTTGATCAACTTAAACTTGATGCAGAATTTTCAGTAGTTGGAAACCTTAAAAAAATCACATCCTCTTCAAACAAAAATGTAAAATTAGTTGGGTATGTTGCAGATAAAGAGTCTTTAATCGAAACTTATGATAGTCATAACATACTTGTATTGCCTTCATTTACTGAAGGTCAGCCTTATGTTGTAGATGAATGTCTAGCTCGCAGAAGACCTGTTATTGTTTTTGAGGATATTGCTCATATAATAAAAGATAGAGAAGGGATTTTTGTTGCAAAAAGAACAACAGAATCATTTTCTCAAATTACAAAATATGTGATGAACAATTATACTAATGTCCAAGAAAAAATTGCAAAGAATAAATTTCCACTTAAAAAAGATATGTTTATTGAAATTTCAAATGTTATTGGGGATTAGCTAAATTCATTGTTTATTAATAGTAAATTATTAAAATTAAGTATGAAGTAAATGTTTAAAGTTATAAATAAAATCAAATTTTCGCCTAATAAAAATCGAATGCGAATACTAACTAATACAAAAGAAGCAATTTTTCATTTTAATTCTTCAAAATCAAAAAATTTAAAGTTTTTATTAAAAAAAAGATTTGACTGGATGAATAAATTTATTGATAAAAACGATACTGGATTAGAAGTAGGTTCAGGTGCAGGATTTGCAAAATTTTTTATTAATAACAAGAATCTTAAAACTTCTGATTTTAGTAGCGATGATCATTTGGATTTTAAAAATGTAGATGCTCAAAATACTAATTTCAATGATAATACATTCGATTATGTGATTGCTTCAAACATGATTCATCATGTCCCTTATCCAATTAAATTTTTTAAAGAAATAAATAGAATATTAAAGAAAGATGGTAAATTAATAATCTTTGATGCTTATTGTTCAATTTTATTACAATTAGTTATGATTTTAATGAAACATGAAGGTTTTGATTTTACTATAAATGTTTGGGACGAAAAAGATCCAAAAAGTGACGAAGAAGATGTTTGGGATGGCAATATAGGAGTAACAAATTTAATTTTTGATAATAAAGAAGAATTTAAAAAAAATTTAGGTGACATTTTTTCTATTGAACATGAAAAACTGACAGAATGTTTTATATTTTTAAATTCAGGAGGTGTGACTTCTCAAACTTTTTATATACCTTTGTCAGATAAGTTATTGAATATGTTAAATTGTATTGATAACTTTCTTATAAAATTTTTTCCCAATATCTTCTGTTTGGGTAGAAGAATCGTACTTAAAAAGAAAAATTGATAATTAAAAAATCTTATATTAAAAATTTAAATTATCTTTGAATAATAAACATTTGCAATTGCTAGGAAGATAGCAAAATAAAAAATTAAGAAATATATATTGTAATAATCTAATTTCATTTTAGTTTTAAAGATCATTAAACATAATATGACAATAATTGGATCAAAATATTCTTGCATCAGTGGCCAAAGAAATAAAGATATAACAAAAAAGAAAGATAAAATTAAAATATCAATTAAATTGTCTACATATAAGCAAATTACAATCCAAGATAAAAAAAATATAAAGTAAGTAAATATTTCTTTTTTATAAATATCGTTAAAAAGAATATTAGCAGTTTTATTCACTACACCCAATCCAATCCAATAATCATCGACAGTATATGATTGAAATTCAATACTTAAATAAATGTATAAGACATATAATATTGGAATTATTAAAACTAATAGACTCCATTTAGAACGAAAAAAATTATTAATGATTTGAAAAAAATTTTTTTCCTTTAAGAATAGAAATGGAAAAAGATAAAAACCAATTATAGTGCTCACATATCCTAAATGATACACATGAAGATCCGCTAATCTAGAGAGATTGGTGGCTGTATTTACATTTGCAGCCTGAGTTCTTGGAGGAACTATTCCGTTCCACTCTAAAATTAAATAAAGGTAAGGTATTCCGAAAGTAAGATATATTAAAAATGTATATGACTTTAATCTAAATTCAATTTTACTATTCATTAAATAAAAGAAACAAATTATTGTAATAATGATAAGTTTCAAATCAAAATAAACACTTAAAGAGCTGAAAAAAATTGTAAAAAATAAAAAAATATTTCTTTTTTTAATAATTTTTATATTTTCTAAACACAAATTTAAAAATAATAAACTTATTAAAGATGTAACTAAGCCATAGTTTTCGTTTAAAGCCCAATAAGCCGAAGTTCTATAATAAGGACTTAATAAAATTATACTTGATAATAAAATAATTAATTCATTATTAGTTTTTGAATATCGATTTTTAAGACAAAAATAAATAAATATTGGTCCAGTCAAAGAGTATATAAAAATAGTAATTCGATAATTTTCGTATTCATAAAAAAAAGGATTAAAGATTTTATTGATTATATATATTAAAGGCGATCTATTTCCGAAAAGATCATCATGAAGTATTGCATCTTGAATTTTATTATTTTTAAAAATTTCAATATTATTTAATATCCATGTTATATCTCCATTGTAACCTCCTGCACCTGCAGAATTTTCATCATAGTAAAATCCTTGAAAAAAAGAAAAAATGATCAAAGAAAAAATTAGATATGTAATATTTCTTTTTGTTATGAATTTATTCATTATTTTTTAAACAAGTATCAATATAATGACAAACCACAGATACAGAATTTGAAATATTAAGACTTTCTATTTTTTTATTTATATTTATTTTAAATACAAAATCAGAGTGTTCTAAAGTTTTATTCTTTAATCCAAATCCTTCAGAACCAAATAATAACACATTTTTACCTATCCATTTATGCGTAGTAAAATTCTTTTTAGCTGAAGAATCAAAGGCGCTGATCCAAAAATCTTTAGTTTTTAAAAATTTTAAAGAAGTGTTAATATTTGAAACTTTAAA
>CACFVE010000002.1 GCA_902569735.1 uncultured Pelagibacteraceae bacterium
TCAAATCTCTCGAGTGTTTGATGAACTTGGAGTTGATATAATTGAAGCAGGTTTTCCAATAGCTTCACCAGGAGATTATGAGGCAGTAACAGAAATTAGTAAGACATTAAAAAATTCAATTCCAGCTGGATTAGCCAGGGCAACAAAAAAAGATATAGATGCTTGCCATGAGTCTTTAAAGCATGCAAAAAATTTTAGAATACATACATTTATTTCTACAAGCCCACTTCACATGAAGCATAAATTAAATAAATCTCCAGAAGAAGTTTTAAACGCAATAAAAGAAAGTGTTTCGTATGCAAGAAAGTTTACAGACGATGTAGAGTGGTCATGCGAAGATGGAACAAGAACAGATATGGATTATATGTGCAAGACAGTTGAACTAGCTATCAAGTCTGGGGCAAAGACAATCAATATACCTGATACAGTAGGTTATACAGTTCCTTCCGAATTTAAAAAAATTATAGAAACACTGATAAATAAAGTTCCAAATATTGATAAAGCAATTCTTTCCACACATTGTCATAATGATTTAGGTTTAGCGGTAGCAAATTCATTAGCTGGAGTGATGGCTGGTGCAAGACAGATTGAATGCACTATTAATGGTATAGGAGAAAGAGCTGGAAACGCAGCTTTAGAAGAAGTTGTTATGGCCATGAGAACTAGACATGATTTGATGCCTTACACCACAAACATTAATACTAAACTTTTAAGCAAAGCATCTAAAGTAGTTTCAAATGCTACAGGTTTTCCAGTTCAATTTAACAAAGCGGTAGTTGGAAAAAATGCTTTTGCTCATGAATCAGGAATTCATCAAGATGGAATGCTTAAAAATAGAAACACTTATGAAATTATGACTCCAGAAAGTGTTGGTGTTCACAAAACTTCTTTAGTAATGGGTAAGCACTCAGGTCGTCATGCTTTTAAAGATAAATTAAATGATCTTGGATATGTGGGAGTTACAGATGATGTAATTCAAATTGCTTTTGGTAAATTTAAAGTTTTAGCTGATAAAAAAAAACATATTTATGATGAAGATATTGCTGCAATAGTAGATGATAGTTTAGTAACAGAAGACAATGTAATTAAATTAAAATCTTTAAAAGTTTTTGCTGGCACTGGTGAACCTCAGAAAGCAGAAATGACTTTAGAAGTATTTGGAGAGGTGAAAAAAGCATCTGAAACAGGAGATGGACCAGTGGATGCTATATTTAAATGTATTAAAAAACTTTACCCGCATGAAGTTAAACTTTTATTATATAATGTTCATGCTGTAACAGAAGGAACTGACGCTCAAGCAACAGTGAGTGTTCGGATAGAGGAAAAAGGAAAAACCACTGTCGGGCAAGCCGCAGATACTGATACTTTAGTAGCATCTGCTAATGCCTATTTAAGTGCGTTAAATAAATTAATAATCAAAAGAAAAAAAACAGCGCCAGACCCAAGTTTGAGCGCACAAATATAAGGAGAATGCATAATGTTTAAAGGACTTTCAGGACTATCATCTTTATGGTCACAAGATATGGCTATCGATTTAGGAACAGCTAACACTTTGGTTGTGCTTAAAGATCAAGGCGTGGTGTTAAATGAACCTTCTGTAGTTGCAGTAATTGAAGACGGAGGAAAAAAATCAGTTCTAGCAGTTGGAGATGAAGCTAAAACAATGTTAGGAAGAACTCCAGGAAATATTTCAGCTATTAGACCTTTGAAAGATGGAGTTATTGCAGATTTCGTAGTTACTGAAGAAATGATTAAACATTTTATAAAGAAAGTTCATAAAAAGAATGCTTTTGCAAACCCAAGAATTTTAATTTGTGTACCAACAGGTTCAACCCCTGTTGAAAGAAAAGCTATTCAAGACTCAGCTTTAGCTGCTGGTGCAAGAAAAGTACAATTAATTGAAGAACCTATTGCTGCAGCGATTGGTGCAGGATTACCAATTTCAGAAGCTACTGGTTCAATGGTTGTTGATATTGGAGGTGGAACAACAGAGATAGCCGTTATGTCTTTGGGTGGTGTAGTTTATTCAAAATCTTTAAGAGTTGCAGGTGACGCCCTTGATCGTTCGATTATAGATTATATGAGAAAAAAATTGAATTTATTAATCGGTGACTCTACTGCTGAGAAGATTAAAAAAGAACTTGGTACAGCAATCCCATCTACTCCAAATACTTTTTTAATGAAAGGTAGAGATATTAGATCAGGAACTCCAAAAGAAATTGAGTTAACAGAGAAAGATGCCTGTGAGGCATTAATGCCAATTTTAAATCAAATTTTAGGTGGAATTAAAGAAGCCTTAGAAAATACTCCTCCAGAACTATCAGCAGACTTAATTGATATGGGATTAGTTCTTACAGGAGGCGGGGCTTTATTAAAAAATATTGATAAATTAATCTCACAAGATACAGGTTTACCTGTAACAATAGCGGATGATCCTTTATCATGCGTTGCTGTTGGCACAGGAAGAGCTTTAGAAAATGAAGAATTGTTTTCTACTATGTTATCCGAGTATTAATTTGTCTAAAAAGATAGATGTCCTCAAGCAGAGATGATTTTGGTATAGCATTTCGTTCAGCTCTTTTACAAAGAGGAGCTGCACAGAAATTTTCACTTGTATCTCTAATATTTATAGCAATTATCGTCTTTATTTTAGATGTTTATGGTTTTGCTTTTATGAAACCTATCAGGTCTATCATTAATGATGGAATTTATAGAGTTTCATTAGTTGCTTCATCTCCATCTAGAATTCTACCTAAAGCAACAGCAAGCGTTTCTAATTTATTTAATTTAAAAAATGAAAATGAAAATTTAAAAAAAGCTTTAGAAGTTTATAAACAGAAAGAACTCAGCGTTGAATATTTAACCAATCAAAATAAGAATTTAAGAAAAATTTTAGAATCAGAAGAGTCTTTTTTAAAAAAGGAAAACATGATTCTATCAAAAGTTCTTATTGATAAAAGCAGTCCATATTTAAAATCTATTATCATTAACAGAGGTTCAAAGTCAGGTATTTTAAAAGGAATGCCAGTTATGGATAAAGATTATCTCATTGGAAGAGTAGTTGAAATTAACTATTTGTCTTCAAGAGTTTTACTTTTAAACGATTTAAACAGCAGAATACCTGTTACTTTTGGAGAAGAAGGAGTTCAAGGAATCTTGAAAGGGAATGGAGGATCTAAGCCGGTATTAGAATATTTGCCAGAGGGTTATACCGTTGAAGAAGGGATTGACGTTTTTACATCTGGAAAAGACGGAATCTTTATGCCTGGATCTCCAATTGGAGTAACAACTTCTGAAGGAGATGTAAAACTCTTTTCTGAATCAAGTCAACTTTCATTTGTAAAAGTTGATCTCACACAACAAAATGAAGAGGCTTTTTAAATGTCTAGTTATAAACTAATAACAAAAATAATAAATCTTGGTCCACTCTTACTATTATATTATTTATCTATAAGCGAGATAGACACTCATTTTGAAAATTTTTTTGAAATTTTATCCTTCAATATTCAACTGATTATTATTTATTTTTGGGTTTTAAAAAGACCAGAGGCGCTTGGAAGCGGGCACATTTTTTTTGCAGGGCTTATAAACGATGTAGTAATGGGATTTCCTTTAGGTTTAAGCTCTTTATCTTATTTAATAATATCACTTGTGGCTACCTACGTAAAAAATATGACTGTTAATACCAGGATTACAACTGACTGGTTTACTTTTTTCATTGCGATCTTTTTTTCAAATGTAACATTTTTTATTTTACTATCAAACTTTTCAGATATAAGAGTAAGTCTTACTGAAGTATCTTATAATACTTTCTTTACATTAATTTTTTTTCCTTTTTTTTGGTTTTTATTTACTTACTACAATTCAATTATAACCCCTGATAAAAATGCTTAGCGCTGGTTCTGGTAATACAGTTATAAAATCAAAATTAATAAGTAGAAGAATGTTTTTGCTATCAATTAGTAAAGCAGTTGTAGTAGTTGGAGTTTTGGGGAGATTGATCTCGCTCCAAATTAACGAAAGCACTAAATATAAAACATTGTCAGATAAAAATAGATTTAGAGAGTGGAAGTTAGCTCCAGAAAGAGGATTAATAAAGGACTATTTTAATCAAGAGATCGCTTCTAACAAACAAGTTTATCAAATACATTTAATACCAGAAAATGCTGGAAGCATTGAAGAAGTATTTTTTAGATTAAAATCAATATTAAATATAAGTGATAAAAAGATTTTTTCTTTAAAGAAAAAAATTGCAAAGCAGAAGCCTTGGGAACCTATTATTATTTCTGATAATTTGAATTGGTCTGAATTTTCAAGAATAAATTTATTCCTACATGAATTGCAAGGAATAGAACCTATAGTATCTATAGCAAGAGTATATAATGATAATTCTTCGGCTCATGTTTTAGGTTATGTTTCACAAGTAAGTGCCAAAGATTTAAAAAACAAAAAATATCTAAAAGATATGTCTGTTCCTGGCATGGCTGTAGGTAAAACAGGATTAGAGCGTAGATTAGATAAAGAAATAATAGGTAAAGTTGGTTTTCAAAGGTACGAAGTAAATGCTTTTGGAAAAAGAATTAAACAAATTAAAGTCAATCCAGGTAAAGCAGGAAAAAGTTTTAAAACTACTCTAGATTTAGAAGTTCAACAGTATACTGCTGAAATATTAAAAGATAAGGCAGCATCCGTGTGTGTTATGGATATTTATAATGGTGACATTATATCTTTAGTATCTTCTCCTTCATATGATCCTAATGCTTTTGTTCATGGAATTGAAAAAAATTATTGGAATAGTTTAATAAAAAACGAAAGAAAGCCCTTAATTAACAAAGCCGTGTCAGGCCTATATCCACCTGGGTCTACTATTAAAACGATAGTAGCTTTGAGCGCTTTGGAAAATAAAATAATTCGACCTTTAGATACCGTTAGATGCAAAGGTAAAATAGAATTATTTGGGGAGAAATTTCACTGTTGGAAAAAAAAGGGTCATGGGATCATGAATATGAGAACGGGAATTAAGAGATCTTGTGATGTTTATTTTTATGAAGTTGCTAGAAGATTAGGTGTAGATCGATTATCTGAAACTGCAAAAAAATTTGGTCTTGGGAAAAAAGTACTTAACGATTTTGTTGAAGAAAGATCAGGAGTAGTGCCCAACACCACTTGGAAAAAAAAATATATTGGTCAGAATTGGTATTTGGGAGAAACATTGCACTCAGGAATTGGGCAAGGTTACTTTCAAAGCACTCCAATTCAATTATGTTTAATGACAGCTCAAATTGCTAACGGAGGTTTTGAAATTAAACCTAGGATATTATTTGATAAATCAAAAAATAATTTAAAAGAATACTTAAAATTTAAAAATGAAAATCCTGGACAACCATTACCTACAGATCTTTTAGTATCTAATTTTGATCTTAAGCCATTATTTAAAAATCAAGAAAACATAAAGATAATAAAAGATGCGATGTACTCATCATCGAATGAGCCAGGCGGAACATCTTATAGATCAAGATTAGAGGACAAAAGATTTACTTTTGCTGGAAAAACTGGGTCGTCTCAGATCAGAAAGTTTACAGAAGAACAGCGAGAAGCAGAAGTTAAACAAGAACAATTGAAATATGAAAATCGAGATCATGCTTTGTTTATAGCTTTTGCACCAGTAAGTGATCCAAAATATGCAATAAGTGTTGTGGTTGAACATGGAGGAACAGGAAGTAAAGCCGCAGCCCCAATAGCAAAAAAAGTTATAAAAAAAGTTTTAGAACGTCATAGCTTAAGACAATCAATAAATAACTTACCGGGAGACTCTATATAATGTTTCAACCAAGATCAATACAATCATCTTTAAGTTTTAGAGATAAACTTAAGTCTATTGATTATGTTTTAGTTTTTTCTATTTTAGTTTTGGGAATTACAAGCATGTTTGCAATGTATTCTACAGATGGAGGGGAGTTTAAATACCACACAGAGAGTCATATCATAAGGTTTTCTGTTTTTTTTATAATGTTTTTTATTTTATCTTTTGTACAAATAAGATTTTGGCATAGTACTAGCTATCTGATTTATTTTATTTTCCTTATTCTTCTTATAGGAGTGAAGTATTTTGGATTAACATCATCCGGATCACAAAGGTGGTTAAACTTCTATTTTATGAATCTTCAACCTTCAGAGTTAATGAAAATAGGCTTAATTTTATTTTTAGCAAAATATTATCATCGAGTTTCCATAGAAAATGTTAATAAAGTAAAATTTTTATTTCTTCCAATTTTTGTCTTAATTTTTCCAACTCTTTTAGTTGTACTTCAACCTGATCTTGGAACTGCTATTTTGATTGCATCAGGCGGAGTTGTAGTAGCCTGGCTAGCTGGGGTAAGAGCAAAATTTTTTATTTATGCTTTATTGGTTTTTATTTCTTTATTGCCAATTGCTATTTCTTTTTTGAAACCATACCAAAAAGCAAGGATATTAACATTTTTAAATCCAGAAAAAGATCCTCTTGGTGCTGGCTATCAAATCATACAGTCCAAAATAGCAATAGGATCTGGAGGTCTTTTCGGCAAAGGTTTTCTGAACGGATCTCAAAGTTATCTTGATTATTTACCTGAAAAACATACTGATTTTATATTCACTCTATTTTCCGAAGAATTTGGTTTTTTTGGCTCAATATTTATCTTATTGCTTTATGGGTTAATAGTTTCAAGAATAGTTAAAATAGGTAATTTAACTAGAAGTAATTTTGGAAAACTTTATTGCTATAGTTTTGCAACCGCATTTTTTATTTACGTAGTGGTAAATATGGGAATGGTTTTAGGATTATTGCCAATCGTTGGATCTCCTCTGCCTATTATGTCTTACGGAGGATCTTCAATGATGGCTATAATGCTAGGTTTAGGGGTAGCTATGTCTTGTAGGGTTTATAAAGATATGCCGGTAAATTAAAAAATGAAAACCTATTATGGCCAATTTTTTTTTAAAAAAGACTTGTTAATATAAGTGATAGGTGATTAGATTAAAAAGAATATATGTTTGGAGATAAAAAAAAAATTAAAGATAGCGAAAGATCACTCATAAGTGAAACCGTGAGCATTGATGGAACAATTAATAGTTCTGGAGCAATCGATGTAGCAGGTTTAGTTAAAGGTCCAGTTATTTCAAAAGAAATTGTTATTAGAGAAACGGGATCAATTACAGGATCAATTGAAGGAGACAGAGTCGAAATACATGGTCATATGGATGGAAAAGTATCAGGTGATGATGTGATAGTTGGAAGCACAGGTACTGTTAAGGGTGACATAGAGTTCGGTAATAATTTAAGAACAGAAAATGGTGCAGACATAGACGGATATATTAAAAAAACTCACGGATCAAAATCTAAACTTAAGCCTGATTTCTTATTCAGTAAATCAAAAGAAGAAAAAAAGCCTAAAGAAAATGGCGGCTCTGAAGCAAATTTAAACAAAGACTCAGAAATTTTAGCCTAATCTACCGCACTACAAAACTCTGTAAGTTTGCATTATAAATTTCTTATGGAAAAGTATAAATGTAAATCAGTTGGAATTATTGGTTCGGGAATACAGGGAGTTTGTATAGGTCTTCAATTAATTAAAAAAGGAATCCCAGTAACTATATTTGATAGGCTAGATCCACTGTCTTTAAATTTTAAATCTGCATCCTATGGTAATGCAGGTCATTTTTCTCCTTACGCTGTATTACAATTTAACAGAACTGATATTTTATCTGACGTGCCTAAGATGCTATTTAGTTCTTATGGACCTCTTGCATTAAAATGGAATTATGTATTAAAAATGATTCCTTGGTTTTCAAATTATCTAAAAAATTGTAATAAAAAATCAATGTTACATACAGCAAAATACATGCACCAAATTTTAAGTTTGTCTAACGATGCATATGAAGAAATATTTAAAGAAATAGACACAACTAATTTAATTGAAAAAAAAGGGATTATTTATGTTTGGACTAAAAGAAATTTGAAAAGTAGAGAGCTTGAAATTAAAGTGAGAGATGATTTAGGTATAAAACAAAAACTTTTGACACAAAAAGAAATCATAGAATTAGAACCAAATTTAAATCCAGTTTTTGATGCAGGAGTAATTTATGAAGGAGCAATGCATGCAAGAGACCCACATGGAATTTTAAAAGAAATATTTAAACTTTTTTTAAAAAAAGGGGGAAAATTTATTCAAGACAATATCATTAGTCTTAAACAAAATAATGAAAATCAAACGGTTATTAAATCAGAAAAGGAAGAATACATTTTTACAAAATCTGTTATTGCCTCTGGTGCTTTTTCAAAATCTTTAACAGATCAATTAGGAGAAAATATTCCTTTAGATACTGAAAGAGGTTATCATGTTCATTTTAAAGATATGGATCATTTAATTTCAAGACCAGTAATTTTTTTAGATAAAGGTTTTGGTATGACGCCTATGAATCAAGGATTAAGAGCTGTTGGTACCGTAGAGCTAGGTGGATTAAAAAATCCTTTATCAAAAAAAAGAATTGATTATCTTATAAAGTCTGCCCATGAGCTTTTACCTCAACTTAAAAAACCTGAAGATGAATGGCTGGGATTTAGACCAACATTACCAGATTTTTTACCTATCATTGGTCCTTCATTAAAAAATAAAAATATTATCTATGCTTTTGGCCACCATCATTTAGGCTGGACTTTAGGTGCAGTAACAGGCAAAATTGTTTCTGGTATAGTTGCAGAAGAGAAAACAAATTTAGATTTATCTCCCTACAGCTCAAAAAGATTTAATTAGGTATTATTTGTCAAAAAATTATTTAGCTTATCTATTTTTAATATTAGCCGCGTTGTTTTGGTCTGGTAATTTTATTGTTGGAAAATTTGCAACACTATTTGAAATTCCTCCACTAACTTTAAATGTTTTTAGATGGATTTCAGTTTGGTTTATATTAATACCTTTTACATATAAAGAAATTTACAACAATTTACCTTATATAAAAAAAAATTGGCTTGTTATCAGCTTCATGGGAGTAATTACAATAAGTACTTTTAACTCTGTTGTTTATTTTGCACTAAATTATACACAAGTAATAAATGCAGTTCTAATGTTAGCTGCTATTCCTGCAGCAACAATTGTGCTTTCGTCTTTAATGAAAATTGAAAAAACAAATATTTTTCAAATTCTTGGACTGTTTTTGTCAATTATAGGAATTGGATCAATCATTTCCAACGGTGATATTCAAAAAATTATTTCTTTAAGTTTTAACAAAGGTGACTTATGGATGCTAGTTTGTGTAGTTACGTGGTCTCTTTATACTACTTTACTTAAAAAACATAAATTTAAATTTTCACAGTTTACTTTAATTCAGCTAATGGTTTCTGTTGGGATACTTTTTTTGATACCTCAATTTTTTTATGAAAAATCTATTGGTCTAGAACTAAATTTAAACAAAGCATTTTTTTTGATTCTTTTTTATGTGGTTGTTTTTCCAGCTATTGCTGCTTATTACTGCTGGCAAAAAGGTGTTCAGATAATTGGCCCAAATAGATCTACCATGTTTGTTCAATTGATGCCTTTATTCAGTGCAGTCATGGCGATCATAATCTTTAAAGAAAAATTTGAACTATACCATTTTACTGGAGCAGCTTTTATATTAACTGGTATTTATTTATCCAATAGGAAAGTTAATGATTAATGTGGCAATTTTAGATGACTATCAAGATATATTTCAACAAATAGTTGATACTCAAAAGTATAAAGAGAAATATAATTTTAAAGTTTTTAATGAACCATTTTCTAATGAAAATGAAGCAATAGTTGCTCTAGAAGAGTTTGAAGCTTTGTTTATAATGAGAGAGAGAACTCCAATTACAAAATCTTTAATTAATGCGCTTCCGAAGTTGAAATATATTATGACTTCAGGCATGAGAAATAATGCTATTGACTTAGAAACAGCTAAAAAAAAGGATATTATAGTTTGTGGAACAGAAATTAATCCTAATCCTGCAGCAGAAATTACATGGGTTTTAATATTAGGTCTTTTGAGAAATCTTAAACAAGAGATTGATAATATGTTCCAAGGTTATTGGCAAACTACAATAGGTTTAGAATTAAAAGGTAAGCTTTTAGGATTGATTGGACTCGGAAAGATAGGAACCCAAGTTGCAAAAGTTGCAAAAGCATTTGGAATGGAAGTGTGTGCATGGAGTGAAAATTTAAATTTAGCACATGCAAATAAAATAGGCGTCCTTCCAATGAGCAAAGAAGATTTATTGAAAAATGCTGATATAATTTCAATTCATGTTGTATTTGGAAATAGGTATAAAAATTTAATTACAAAAAAAGAATTAGAAATAATGAAAAAATCATCTTTTTTAATTAATACATCTCGAGGTCCAATTATTAATGAAGAAGATTTAATTAAGGCATTAAAAGAAGAAACAATTGCTGGGGTTGGTTTAGATGTTTATGATAAGGAACCATTGCCTCAGGATCACAAATTAAGATTTTTTCCTAATGCTTTGTTATTACCTCATATAGGTTATGTTACAGCAGAGAACTATTCAAAATTTTATTTGCAAATGATTGAAAATCTTGAGGGATGCTCAGAAAATAAGCCTTTAAGATTAATCTCATAAACTTTTTCATTTAGTTTCTTCTATTGTGGGTTGTATTTGATAAACTCATTTTGAAGCTTTGATTCGTTTTAAAAGAAATAAATCTATGCTTAATGATTGTGGGGAGTATGAAAAAAATATCTGGTCTTTTGACTGCATTATTATTATTAAGTGGTTGCGCCGAGTCTATGGCGTTGCTTGGACCCGCTTCTACATCTATTGGAGGAGGAAACGTACTTCGATCTACGGTTTCATCAACTGTATCTTATGGTGTAAAAAAACAAACTGGTATGTCCCCGACACAACATGTGTTGTCTTATGCTGAAAAAGAAAATTCTAAAAAGAAAAAAGAACCATGCGTATCATTTCTTGAAAAAACTAACTCAGAAATATGTGCAATTTTGAAAAGACGACTTATTTTAACGAAATCTAAAATAAAATTCTTAGACTCTGATATCAAACCTGAATAAGAAAATTTAAATTCCATCTACCATAAGTTGTGTTAATAAAAATTTAAATAATCACAATTAGCTTTTTTTTACAAAAGAAGCAGATATATAAAATCAATCAATACATACCAGTAAATTATGAAGAAAGTATTTTTTTTATTATCAAGTCTATTTTTGTTAAATGGATGTGCCGAAACGGTAGCATTACTGGGTCCAGTTGGGGGAGCATCTAATGGAAAAATGCTTCAGTCTTCTTTAAATTCAGCAATAAGTTATGGAGTTAAAAAACAAACAGGAAAGTCTCCTCTAGAACACGCTCTTGCATATGCAGAAGAAAAAAATCCTGAGAAAAAGCAAGAGACTTGTATTTCTTTTATCGAAAGAACAAGATCTGAATTTTGTACGATTTTAAATAAACAAATTTCATTAACGAATATTGCGGTAAAAGATAAAACATTGGCTATTGTGAAAAAATATCCTAAAAATATTAAAACTAGAAATATAACTGTTTTAAAAAAAATTGTTAAATCTTCAAAAATAGAAGACCTAGCTAAAAAATCAGATATTTATAAAAGAAGGTAATTTTAAGCCCCACCTTTTGTGATGGGGCAAAAAATTTAAGCTGCTAATGCTTGTTTAATATCAGAAATGATATCGTCTGGATGTTCAATACCTATTGAAAGTCTAACATAACCCGGTGTTACGCCAGCAGCCAATAATTCCTGATCATTAAGTTGACTATGAGTAGTAGTAGCAGGATGTATTGCTAAACTTCTAGCATCACCAATGTTAGCAACATGGTAAAGCATCTTTAAATTGTCAATGAATTTAGAACCAGCTTCTCTAGTGCCAACATCCATTCCAACTAACGAACCATATCCACCTTGCATGTATTTCTTAGCTCTCTCTTTAATCTCGCCTTGATGATTAGTAGGGTAGATTATGTTTTTAACTTTCTTTTGTGTTTCTAAGAAAGAGACAACTTTCTCAGCATTACTGCAATGTTGTTTCATTCTAAGAGCAACAGTTTCCAAACCTTGAATAATTTGAAAAGCATTGAATGGACTTAATGGAGCACCTAAGTCTCTAAGCAAAACCACTCTTGCTCTAATTGCAAAAGGAATGTTAGCTCCTGTTAGTTGAGGAACTGCATCTGCCCATATAGCACCACCATAACTTTGATCAGGTTCGTTCATTAATGGTTGTCTTTTTCTGTCTTTTGTCCAGTCAAAGTTACCACCATCAACAATGATCCCACCTATTGAAGTTCCATGACCTCCAATATATTTTGTTAAAGAGTGTATTACTATTGCAGCACCATGAGCCAAAGGTTTACATATTACAGGGGAAGCAGTGTTGTCTATAATTAAAGGTATTCCTTTTTTTCTACCAATATCTGCAACCTCTTTAATTGGAAAAACTCGAAGATAAGGATTTGGACAAGACTCACCGTAGTAAGCTCTTGTTTTATCATCTGTCAACTTCTCAAAGTTTTTTGGGTCAGCTGGGTCTGCAAATCTAACTTCAATACCTTGTTGTCTTAAAGTATTTTTAAATAAATTTACTGTTCCTCCATACAAATCTGTAGAAGCAACAACATTATCACCAGCTTGTGCTACGTTTTGTACAACAAAGGCTGATGCTGCTTGACCGGAGCCAACTGCTACTGCAGCTAAACCGCCTTCTAATGCAGCAACTCTTTTCTCAAGAACATCACACGTTGGATTCATGATCCTTGTGTAAATATTTCCAAATTCTTTCAAACCAAATAAATTTGCTGCTGTTTCAGCATTTTTAAATTGATAAGAAGAAGTTTGATAAATCGGAACTGCTACTGCAGTTGTTGCGGGGTCGCTTCTGTACTCACCACCGTGTAACCCAATAGTTTCCGGATGTTTAAAATTAGCCATATTTTTCTCCTTTTTTAGTACTTCGACGAAATGTCGGGTGTACAATAAAGTTCAAATACCCGGTTTTAATCTGAGAAAATTTCAAAAAAAAACCACCGGCTAAAGCGGTGGTCATAAGACTTTGTCGCTTTAGCTGGATTTGTTGAGCGCTCAGCAATTTGAATTAAATCAGCGCTATAAACACTTAACTACCTTTCTTAATTAGTGTCAAGTTGTATATAAATACATAAATTTCAAGCTTTATAGCCATAATTCCTGATACAATTTCGCCTTGGATTTCTTTTGTTATTTTCGACTTTTTTGCTAGTTTGGGCTGTGAAAAAAAAATATTCAATTTTTACTCTTCTAAAAAATGCCTTTTCTAATAATGAAAATTGGCAAAAAATGTGGAAAAGCCCCGAACCTAAAAAATCCTATGATGTAATTGTTGTAGGAGGCGGAGGTCATGGATTAGGTACTGCTTATTATTTAGCTAAAGAACACGGGATAAAAAATATTGCTGTTATTGAAAAAGGTTGGATTGGCAGTGGAAATACTGGACGAAACACGACTATTATAAGATCTAATTATCTCTGGAATGAAAGCGCTTTTCTTTATGACCATTCTGTAAAGCTATGGGAAAATTTATCTCAAGAATTAAATTATAATATGATGTTCAGTCAAAGAGGTGTGATGAATTTAGCTCACAATGAGCATGACATTAAAGAAATGAAAAGAAGAATAAGCGCTAATAGACTTAATGGTCTCGACACTCAATGGTTAGAAACAAAAGATATCAAAAGATTAGTCCCTATAATGAATACTGATAATTTAAGATATCCAGTATTAGGTGCAGCTTTTCAACGAAGAGGAGGAGTAGCAAGACATGATGCTGTAGCATGGGGTTTTGCAATGAGAGCTGATGAAATGGGAGTAGACATAATTCAAAATTGTGAAGTTCATAGTATTAAAACAAAGAATGGTAAAGTAGAAGGAGTTAAAACTTCCAAAGGTTTCATAAGCGCTAAAAAGGTAGCTGTAGTAGCATCTGGTCATACAAGTGTATTAGCAAAAACTGCAGGGGTAAGATTGCCATTACAAAGCCGGCCGTTACAAGCTTTAGTTTCTGAACCTATTAAACCTGTAATCAATACAGTGGTAATGTCTAATGCAGTTCACGCTTATGTCAGCCAATCGGATAAAGGAGAATTAGTTATTGGAGCTGGAACTGATGGCTATAATTCATTTACTCAAAGAGGTGGATACGATGTTATAGAAGAAACTGTTAGAGCTATTGTTGAATTATATCCAATATTTGGAAAAATGAAAATGCTACGTCAGTGGGGAGGTATAGTAGATATTTGTCCTGACGCTAGCCCAATAATAAGCAAGTGCGAAGTGAAAGGATTATATTTTAATTGTGGTTGGGGAACAGGCGGTTTTAAAGCAACACCTGGTAGCGCTAATGTTTTTGCACATACAGTTGCTAACGATGAACCGCACAAAATAAATGCTGCTTTCAATTTAGAGAGATTTTCTGATGGTAGACTTATAGATGAACATGGAGCAGCAGCAGTAGCACACTAGATATGATTTTAATAAATTGTCCTTATTGCGGTGAAAGAGATCAATCAGAGTTTTCTAATGGAGGCGAAGCTCATGTAGCAAGACCAGAAAATTCTGAAAATCTTAATGATAAAGACTGGGGACAATATGTTTTTTATCGAGACAATCCTAAAGGAATTTTTTATGAACGATGGGTCCATTCTCATGGATGTAGAAAATGGTTTAATGCTGTTAGAAATACGTCTACAGATGAAATATTAGCAATTTACAAATTAAATGAAAATCCACCTAGTAAAGAAAATTTTACAAACACTTTAAAAACACCTTCAGGAGAACCAAAAGTTGGTTCTGGAAACTTTACGGTAAAAAAGTAGATTATGAGTGCTGCAGATAACAAAAATTCTTCTTATATAACAGACAAAGAAGTTTCTTTTAAATTTGATGGAAAAAAATATATTGGTTATAAAGGAGACACGATTGCTTCAGCTTTATTGAGAAACAATGTCAGGTTAGTTGCCAGAAGCTTTAAATATCACAGACCTAGAGGTATCTACACATGTGGAATAGAAGAACCAAATGGAATAGTTCAAATTTTAAATGAACATAATGAACCCAACACTAGAGCTACGGTAAAACAAATTTATGAAGGAATAAGAGTAAGTAGTCAAAATCGTTGGCCATCGCTTAATTTAGATATTGGTTCAATTAATAACTTATTATCACCTATGTTTTCTGCAGGTTTTTATTACAAAACTTTCATGGGTCCAAAAGGTTTCTGGAAAAGAATTTATGAGCCAATAATTAGAAGAACAGCTGGACTTGGTAAGCCCCCCAAGGAATTTAGATCTAAAAGCATTCATCAAAATCATAACGTTGATATTGTTATTATTGGCGGAGGTCTAAGTGGATTAATTACTGCAAGAAAATTGATCAATACTCAATATGATGTTTTGCTTTTAGAACAAGATAGTTTTCTAGGGGGTATACTAAAAAATTCAAAAAAAATAGAAAAAATTAACAACAAAGAACCAAATGAATGGATAAACGAAACAGAAAAACTTATTAAAGACTCAAAAAATATAAAAATATTAAAAAACTCACTAGTAACTTCCTACAATTTTACAAACCATTTAATTGCTTTAGAGGATAAAAGTGTAGGAAAAAAAATTGACATTAATAAATCCGAGTTAACTCTACATAAAATTAGAACCACACACACTATTTTGGCTAATGGACATATTGAGCGATTTATTTCGTTTAGAAATAACGACTTGCCAGGAGTAATGTTAGCTGCATCTTTTGAAAAATATATACATCGATATGGAGTAGTACCGGAAACTAGTCCTGTCATTTTTACAAATAACTCAACAACAGCTTCGCTTTTAAGATCACTAATTGACCTTGGTCATAAACCAGCAGCTTATGTAGACTCAAGAAATAAAGACAAAATAGGAAGAAAACTTTTAAACTATTTAGAAAAAAACAACATTCCTTTTTATATTAATGCTGAAGTGGAAGGTTGCGATGGAAATAAAAAAATAAAGACCATATCAATTAAAAAATCTAATAAAATTATTAAAGTAAAATCTTCTATGCTTTGCATCTCTGGTGGAATTAATCCTGATATACATTTATTTACTCAATCAAAAGGCTTGGTTAAATGGGATGATAAACTTGTTACTTTTAAACCAGATGTTTCCTTTCAAAATACTATAACTTTAGGATCTGTAAGCGGAAACTATAATTATGAAAAAACAGTTGAAGAAATTAATAACAAATTATCTTTTTTAAAAACGAAAAATATAAAATTGAAGATAGAACTAAACGATATCAGTAATTTTAATATAAAAGAGCTTTGGGAAACGAAGCACGAGAGAAAATCTAATTGGTCTAAATCTTTTATAGATTTACACAATGATGTAACAACAAAAGATCTTAAACAAGCAGTTAGAGAAGGATTTGATCGCATCGAACATCTAAAACGGTTTACTACAAATAGTATGGGCACTGATCAAGGAAAAATTAGTAGCATTAATTCTTTAGGGATAGTCTCAAAAATTTTAAAAAAGAAAATCTCAGAAGTAGGAACAACGACTTATAGACCTCCTTATGCTCCTCTTAGCTTTTCAGCTATTGCTGGAAGAAACACTTATGAATTTTATGATCCTCAAAGAAAAACCCCTATTCATAATTGGCATATAGAAAACAAAGCAGTCTTTGAAGATGTAGGTCAGTGGAAAAGACCTTGGTATTTCAAAAAATTTGAAATGGAAAGTATGCATCTAGCTGTACAAAGAGAGTCTGAACAAACGAGAAAAACTGCCGGTATCCTAGACGGAAGCACTCTTGGAAAAATAGAAATAAAAGGAAAAGACGCTTTGGAATTTATGAATCTTATGTACACAAATGCATTTACTAAAATGAAACCAATGAGTTCAAGATATGCGCTTATGTTAGGCGAAGATGGAATGATAAAAGACGATGGTATTGTCTGCAAATTTAATGATAAACATTTTATAGTAACGACTACTTCAGGGGGAGCTCCTAAAGTTTTAGCTGATATGGAAGAGTACCTTCAAACTGAGTGGCCACATCTACAAGTTTATGTGAATTCAATTACTGAGCAATTTAGCACATTTAATATTAGTGGGCCAAAATCAAGAGACATAGTGAGCAAAGTATTTACTGATGTTGATTTTAGTAATGAGAATTTTCCTTTTATGACTTTTAAAGTTTTTGATTACATGGATACAGAAGTTAGAGTCATGAGAGCTAGTTTTACGGGAGAACTTGGATATGAGATTTATATAACTCCTAATAAAGCTTTGGAACTATGGAAAAAAATATTTCATTTTGGAAAAGCGTACGATCTTGTGCCTTATGGCACAGAAACAATGCATTTGTTAAGAGCCGAAAAAGGTTATGTAGTGATAGGTCAAGAGACTGATGGAACCGTAACACCTCTCGATTTAAATTTTAATTGGATGATAGGTAAAAAGAAAAAAGATTTTATTGGAAAAAGGTCTTTAACTAGAAGCGATACATCTCGAGATGATCGAAAACAATTAGTTGGAATTGTTCCAATAGATAAATCTGAATTTATCGAAGAAGGGCAACATGTTGTAGAATGTGAGAGATTGCCTAAACAAATAAGAACTCCAGTAGAATATCTTGGCCATGTTTCATCAAGCTACCATAGCCCTAATCTTAACCACTGTATTGCGATGGCAATGATCAAAGGAGGCAACAAACTGATGGGTAGTAAATTATTTGTCTCTTCAACTTATGGAACTAAAAACATACCGGTCGAGGTTGTTAGTCCGGTTTTTATTGATCCAGAAAATAAAAGGTTAGTATCATGACACAACTATTATCATCCCAGGGTGTAGATATTTCTCAAAGAAATTTTCAACAGATCATTATTAGGGGGGAAGGGAAAGAACAATTTAATCAAATAATAAATCAGGAAATATCTAAATTTCCTCCATCTAATAATCTTGAAGTCACAACAAATGATAAATTTTTATTTGCAAAAAATTCCTTTGACCAGTGGAGTTTAATTTATCTAGTAGAACAGGATTATAAAGAAATCTTGAAGTTTATTTCTAAAATTAATTTAAATGATGAAATTCTTGCCTCAGATTATTCTTATGGCCAAGTTTACTTTGAAATTTCTGGAAAAAATAAAAATGAATTTTTAAATCAATTAACTCATTTTGATTTGCGTTTAAAAAAATTTCCAGCTTTTACAATGGCTCAAACTTTGATAGCTAAAATAGATTGCACCATATATAATTTGAAAGACAAATATATTGTAACCTGCAATAAGTCATACGAGGATTATTTTAAAGAAAGGTTAAAGGATTCAATTAAATTGTAAATTATTTTTTTTTCACCCAAACATATCGTGATGATAAAGGCTGTTTAGTATTAAAGGCATAAAAGATTATTGCAGTTGTTATAATTCCTCCACCAATTAATGTATTTGCTGTTGGAACTTCATTAATTCCAAATATTGGCAACCAAACCCAGAAAATTCCGCCCAAGACCTCTGTCAGCGAAAGAAGAGTTAAATCTGTAGCTGGTAAATCTTTTGATTTTATAGAAAATAAGATAAGCCCGGAACAAACCAGAAATCCATGTAAAGCAGAGAGAGACGAGTTTTTAATTGAAATAAAAATATTATCGTCATTAAATATAAGAACTAAGATTGCAACCGCTGCACAGAAAATACCCGCTATAGCTACTGTAGTAAATTTTGGAGTTTTTCTTCTCCACCTAAGTGAAACAGTAAACCCTGCAAATCCTAAAGATGACAACAAACCATTGATCAAACCAAACAAAGAACCTTCTCCCTTGCTATCTAAAGACATAAATATTATACCTCCAGCAGCTACTACTATTGCTATAAAAGTTGTCATTGAAATTTTTTCTTTCAAAAAAACGTATGCTAAAATTGCAGCTACAAATGGTTGAGTTGCTAGCATCATCATAGTCACTGCTGCAGTAGTAGTTGTTATAGAAAGAATAAAAGATATATTAGCAATACCAAGACTTACTCCACCAATTAATCCAGATAAACCAATCTTATTATAATTTTTTGTAAACTTAAGACCTTCAGCTAAAAACAAATATATATTTAAGACTAAAAAAATTATTGAACCTCTAAAAAAAAGATATTGCCAAGGAATTAATTCTGCATCATCTATATATCTTACAACTAAAGGCCCGAAGGACCAAAATAGTCCTGCAATTAAAACAATTAGTATGGCTGAACTATTTTTTATCATTTGAAGTATTTGATAAATCCACTCCTGTATCTGGATCAAGCTCGATACCTAGTGGAGTGATATCTTTTGGTAGAGGTGTAAATGTTGACTCTGGATTGTCTTCATATTTTCTTTTGTTCATTCTAAAGACACCAAAGATAGTAATTACAGTGAAAAAAATAAGTAAATGAATAAAAAATCCATTTGGTCCAAAAATACTCATTAAAACTGAACACATAATGGGTCCTGCTATAGCCCCTAAACCAAAAATAATGTTTAAACCAGCTCCAGCTGCAACAAACTTTTCTTTGGGAATATAATCGTTTACAAGAGCAAGATTTAAAGCAAATAATGGAAGTGTCATCCCAGACAAAAGAATTATAAAAATAAATAATTTTGTTTTATCCATGCTCGTATCTGTTGAAAAATAATTAAATCTGAACATTTCTTCTACAAAAAGATTTTCAAAAGAAATTCCAGATGCCATTATAGAAAGAACAGCAAAAATAGATGATGCTATACAACATCCAATAATTATTATTCTTCTATCATAATTATCTGATAAAGATCCTATTGGCCATTGAAAAAGTGCGCCTGCTAAAGTTACAGAAAATAACAGTATAGAAACTTCTAATACTGATAAGTTCATCGATACAGCATAAACTGATAACATGGTGAACATAGCTGAGAAAATGAACCCTGAACAAAAAGTAGAAAAACTTCCGAAAGGAGAAATTTTAAAAAGCTCCTTAATCTTTATGGAACTAGTCTTTTTAAATGTAGGGGGCTTTCTTTTTGTAAGAAGTATTGGAATTAAAGCTATAGAAAATAATAGTGAAATCAATATAAAAGGTTCATAGTTTTTAGGACTACTTACGTTTAACAATAGGTTTCCCAAAGCGAATGCAAAAAAAGTTACAAACATATATAATGATAAAACTTTACCTCTTGTTTTATTAGTTGCTCTATCATTTAACCAACTTTCAACAATTATAAGAATTCCAATCATACTAAAGCCTGTTAAAAATCTAGCTAAAGTCCAAACGATAGGATCTACAAACACAACATGAACTAATGAGCTAAGCGAAGCCATTGAGGCAAAAGCTGCAAATACTCTAATATGACCCACCTTGCTAACAAGATTTGGAATAATATTTGCACCTATGAAATATCCAATAAAATAACCAGACATCATTGTACCTGTGGCGATAAAATTAAAATTTTCTAATACAGCTCTAATTCCTAAAAGGTTTCCTTGAAAACCATGAGAAATCATAATCACTGCAAAGCCAGTAAAGAGAGCCCAAGAATTTTTAATAATTTTATACATGGTGGAAAGCCATTATGCTTTCTCACAGACAAAAGCAATAGTCTTTTTACATGTTACCGTATTTAGGTCCGCCTCCACCTTCGGGGGCAACCCAAGTGATATTTTGAGAGGGTTCTTTGATATCACAGGTCTTACAGTGGATACAATTTTGTGAATTAATAACAAACTTCTCCTGTTGAACTTCATATACACCTACTGGACAATACTTTTGAGCGGGTTCGTCGTACTCTTTTAAAGTGTAATTTATCGGTAGATTAGGATCTTTTAACCTTAAATGGACAGGTTGGTTTTCAGTATGATTAGTTCCTGTCAAATAAACAGAGCTAGTTTTGTCGAATGTTAGTTTGCCATCTGGTTTAGGATATTCAATTTTAGGCATCTGACTTGCTGGTTTTAAGGCTTCATGATCTGCATGTTTATGTTTTAAAGTGAAAGGAAGTTTTCCTCTAAATAAGATTTGATCGATCCCTGTAAAAATAATGCCTAATATTAAACCCCAACCGAAACTGGGTTTGACGTTTCTTGCAGCATGAAGCTCTTTGTAAACCCAACTTTCTTTAAATTTTTTCTCATAAATTGATAGATCTGCTTTGTTTTTAATACTCTCAACAATAGTTTCTGCTGCAATAATTCCACTCTTCATAGCAGTGTGAGAGCCTTTAATTTTTGGCATATTTAAAGTTCCTGCATCACAACCTATTAACAATCCCCCAGGCATATACATTTTAGGCAAACTTTGAATTCCGCCTTCAATTAAAGCTCTTGCACCAAAAGAAATTCTTTTGCCACCTTCAAACATTTTTCTAATTGATGGATGTGTTTTAAATCTTTGAAATTCATCAAAAGGTGAAAGGTGTGGATTTTGATAGTCCAAACCAATTACATATCCTAGATAAATTTGTTTTTTTTCAGCATGATATATAAAACTTCCACCATATGTTTTGTTATCAAGCGGCCATCCCGCGGTATGCATTACTAAGCCTTCTTGGTGTTGTTGTTCGCTTACTTCCCAAATTTCTTTAAGTCCAATTCCATATTGCTGAGGGTTTTTACCTTCATCTAGATTAAATTTTTTAATTAATTGTTTACCTAAATGACCTCTACATCCCTCTGAGAAAACTGTTACTTTTGCGTGTAATTCCATTCCCTCCTGGTAAGTATCTTTTTTGTTACCCTCTTTATCTAAACCCATATCTAGAGTAGCTACACCTTTAATAGATCCATCTTCATTATAAAGAACTTCACTAGCAGGAAACCCAGGAAATATTTCAACACCTAGTTTTTCAGCCTGTTCCGCCAACCAACGACAAAGATTAGCAAGACTAACGATATAATTTTTGTGATTTTTTTGTACTGCCGGCAAAAGCCATGTCGGCCAACTTAAAGAAGAGTTTCTTCCTAAAAATAAGAATTTTTCTTTAGAAACTTTTGTTTTTACTGGTGCTCCTTCATTTTTCCAATTAGGTATTAGTTCATCAAGAGCTTTTGTTTCAAATACATTGCCACTTAAAATATGAGCTCCAACTTCTGATCCTTTTTCAAGAATACATACATTTAAATTAGGATCGAGTTGTTTAAGTTTAATAGCAGTTGATAATCCGGCAGGACCTGCACCAACAATAACTACATCATATTCCATTGCTTCTCTAGACATACCAAAACTTATATCATAAAATTTTATATATGAAAAAAATTCTAGTTTTATTTCCAATACTTTTTTTAATGGGATGTGCTGATTATCTTGCAGAAAGGGACAGACAAAGATTAGAGCGTGAAAGAATGTCACAAGAACTTCAGATGAAAAACGATAAAAAAACTTGTGAATATTATGGTTTTAAAAAAGGTACAGCGCAATTTTCTAACTGTTTAATGCAAATAGATATCGCTAGAAAAGATAATATTAGAACTAGAAAAATGTTAGAATGTGAAGCAGTTAGAAGAGATAATGCCAATAGTGGTGTAACAGGCTTTTGGGGTGGAGTACTAATGGGAGCTAGAGAAAATTTAGCTTGTGATTAATGAGAAAAATTTTAGTAATTATAGTTTTAAGCTTATGCTTGATAACCCCATCTCAGGCAGTAAATATAAAAGACTTTAGTATCGCAGGAATTACTATAGGTGATAGTATTCTAAATCATTTTAAAAAAAGTGATATTAAAAATAATATTCACAATGAAGTTCAAACAGAAAATAATAATTTAGTTAACACTGAATTTTTTGCCTATGAATTTATATCAAAAATTAAGAATTACGACTCCATATCTATTTTATATGACAAGAGTTCATATAAAATTAAACAAATTACTGGAAACTTATATCTTTATAAAACAAAAAAAGGTGAGAAAATTAAAGCTTGCCCCAGATATTCATCTTTACAACTTGAATTAAATAAAATGTTTGCAGAGGAAGGTATAAAAAGTTTTAAATATAAATTTTTATTAGAAGAAGAGTTCACAGACACCGACGAAATATTTCAAAAAGAAAATATGACAAAATTTTTACCAAATTTTTTGTTAGACAAGAATGGCAAGCCTAGATTAGATAATCTAGGCAAAAAAATCCCAACTAGGTATATGCATAATAATATGAATGATTATGAATTAGTAACCAATGGCAGTATTTATTTTCATGTTAGAGATGCCTACCGCATAAAGTCTATAGAAAAAAGAAAAAAAATGGATCAAGTATTAGCAAGTTCATTCATGCCTAAACCCAAAGGCGTGAAATGGCTGAATGACACAATTATTTTAAATTCAAGATGGTATTCTTATTCTATAAAAAAAAAAAGATATCCTCCCCCTCATTTATGTCATCAATCTTTAACAATAGTTGGTAATCTGTTTGAGTGATATGAGAAAAATTTTAGTAATTGTATTTTTAAACTTATTTATCTTTAATCCATCTAAGGGAGATGATATCAGAGACTTTGAGATCGAAGGGATGAGCATCGGGGACAGCTTGTTAGATTACTTTACTAAAAATGAAATCCAAAAAGAAATGAATACTGAATTTGCATATGAATATCCAGGAAACAAATTTATTAAGGTTGGCGTTGGTTCTGGTGAGTCTTTTATTCTTATGAAAGAACTTGATCAGTATGAGGACTTACAAATTGCCATAAAGAAAAATGATAAAACATATAAAATTTACAGTATTCAAGGAAGAATATTCTGCAAGAATGATATACAAGAATGTTTTTCTAAACAAAAAGATATTGTTTTAGAACTAAAAGAATTTTTCGGAAATGCTGCGAAATTTAATAAGTGGGATCAATGGCATACCGCCGATAAGTCCAAAGATAGCCATGTTTATGCAAATGAATTTATATTTAAAAATCAAAGCAAAGTTGGTGTTCATATTTATGATTGGTCAAATAGAATAAATAAAGAAAAAAAATGGCATGATCATATTAGTGTAGCTATTTTATCAAAAGAATATTCGTCTTTTTTAAAAAATTTAAAATACTAAATAATGAAAAAATTTTTAGTAATTGTATTTTTAAACTTATTTATCTTTAATCCATCTAAGGGAGATGATATCAGAGACTTTGAGATCGAAGGGATGAGCATCGGGGATAGCTTGTTAGATTATTTTAGCAGGGATAAAATTTTAAAATCTTATGTTTATCCCAATAAAAAATATGCATCACATTTTGGACGTGGAGAAAATTTTAAAATATACGAAGGGTTTCAAGCTTTTTATTTATCAAACGATGACAAATATATAATTCATTATTTGTCTGGAATATATTTATATAGAAATAACATTAATGAATGCTATGAAAAAATGTATTTTATAGCTGAAGAAATTAAAACTGGATTATCATTTGAAAAATATCATGATAGTGGAAAAATGAAACATACAAATTTACCTAAAAGTTTTGCTCATAATTTAACATTTTCTTTTAAAGATGGAGGCAATATAGTTATAGCTTGTATGGATTTCCATAAGGATTTAAAACGTTATGTTGACAAGTTAGCTGTTAGTGTGAGATCAAAAGAATTTGTAAATTTCCTTAGTTCAGGAGAAGCTTATAAATAAATTAAGGCACGTAAGTATTAGCAGCTTCAACTAAATCTTTATAAGCTTGAGTATTTTTTAGAGAAGCAAGTCTATTAGCTAATTGAGGTTCTTTATTAATTTCTTCTAAGTAATTTTTATAAGCAAGAGAAATAGGATATTCCACTAAAACATAAGTTCGGTATCCTCCATTAGCTCTTGGTGATGTTTTAGACTTTATAATTTTATAACCTGTTATTGAAACATTCTTAATTATAATTTTTTGTGCTCTTTCAATGTTTGATTTAAATTGCACATCTTCTCCTAAACCTGCTTCTTTTATCATTATTTTATTTTTTGATGTCATTCTTACTTGCATCTGTTTAGCTAAAGCAAATAACGCTGAATTGATCGCTTTGTCTCTTGAGAATTGCATATCTTGTGATACGGCAGTTCCCACAGAATACATTACAGTTTCAGTTCCTGGAGGCATTTCATCCCACCACTCTGGTGTGGCCTCTTGAATTTTTGCATCCCTTTCTTTTTTTAATTTTTTTGATTCTTCAAATTGTTTTTTTAAAGCTGCAAGATATTTGTCTTCACTTCCAATTTCAAATTCAAGTACCGGAGTGTCTCCCATGATAATAATTTCGTTTTTATACTTTTGTATAGCCTCTTTTCTGTTTTTTTCCTCTTTTTCTTTATCTAACTTTGCTTTAGCGTCATTTTCCGTTTTTAGTTTTTTAGTTTTTTTTTCTAATTTTAAATCTTCAAGCTGTTTTCTTAAAGCTACAACATATTTATCTTTATCAATATTGCCTTTGTATTTGACCTGATCAACTGTAAGCGGAGTTTCACCTAAATCTTCAATTTGGTTTTTAATTTCAAGTATTAGCTCATCTTTAACTTGTTTTTGAGATGTTGTAGCAGGGCAAGCAGTTAATAATGGAATTGCCAAAAGTAAAACAAGCGTATTTATTTTTTTTCTAAAGTTCATTTATAAATAGTATAAGTTCTTTGTAATTCATCTAGAACTATATTTTTTTTACCTAACTCATTCAAGCTTTTTCGTAAATCTTCAATTCGAGAGAATTTATCAAGCCAATCTATATTTTTCACTGTAGCAATGAATATTAAATGTTCATCAACTCTAGCTTTTTTTGTATTTTTAGGAAAGTCAACGGTATACTGAGTCCCTTCAGTGGGCAATTTAAATTTTCTAGAGCTGATTTTATTATTTTTTTCTCTAGCATTAGGAAATAATTTTTGAACCTGAAAACCTTTTTCATAAGGAAAATATACATATACAGTCAAAAACATTTCTTTATTACTTAAAATTTCCATATTTATATTTTCTTTGTCTCTAAAATTATCTAGATTTAATTTTACATCTAATTGAAACTCAGAGTTACGTTTAATTGACTCTTCAACATTTGCCTTAATTTTGATTAGACAATAGTAACGTTTATTATCTTCGTCATATCCAGAATCTTTTTTCAAAGTGGTAACTTCAGTAATATCTCCATTTAATGACAATACTGAAATTTGATTTTGTTCACAGTTTAACTTACCGTCCACCTCACTACATTTTTCAGTTTCTTGTAATGACACTTTTAAACCTAAAGCCTTTTTTATAGCATTATCTTTTGCTCTCTGTTCAGCTAGATTGCAAGCTTCTTCTTGTGAGATTTTTCCGTCGTGATTATATTCTGCTTCAGCTTCAACTACTTTTGAATTGGCAAAGCTTGTTAAGTTTGAAAAGAATAAAATAAGTATGATTAATCTTATCATTTTTTCTTTTTAACTTTAGTTTTTTCGTCAGCTTCAACCGCAACAAACACTACTTTAGAAAGCATTTCTTCATAAATTTTTGATTTATTATATTTGATATTTCTTGTTGGTATAGTTGCTTTATATTTAAAAACTTCTTTCAACATATTGCTTTTAATTCCAATACCCATCGAAGTTGGTATTTGTCCGGTTTCTTTTAAAACTTTAGTTTTATCTAAAGTGGCTACACTTACTCCAACTAAGTTTCCATTCATATCAAAAATAGGGCCTCCACTGTTACCCGAATTAATATCTGTTGTTGTTAAAAAAATTCCATATCTGTCCTCATAAACTTTACTAACAATACCTTGAGTTATAACTGGTAAATCATTTCCAAAATATCCTGACATAGGATAACCAATGCTGATTACGTCTTGTCCTGCTACAGGTATTGCAAATCTTTTTGGACTTATGTGATGTTTATAATTTCTACTTAGTTTTAAAATTGCAAGATCATAATCTTTTGAAATTGCTATAACTTCTGCCTTAGCTATTTTACCCAAACCATTTCTTACAGCAATTTTTTTAGCTCCTTCAATTACGTGGTTGTTAGTAACAACATATTTTCCTTTTCCAACAATAAATCCGCTTCCAGTAAAATTGTATGCAAAGTTAAACTTTTCATATTGAATTTCTTTTTTTCTTTCATTGTATTCTTCAACTTCCTCTTCTTGATATTTCTTCTTTTTTTTCTTTGCTATAGGTTTAGGTTTTTGTTTTTCAAAATAATTAGGATCAATAGATAAAATCCATTCTTTAGTTTCTTTTAATTTAACTCTATTTCGGTTGAATTCGTGATATTTATAAACTTTGTATTTAAGATTTAACGCTTTATCTTTGTTTCCATCGATCCAGTAAAGATCAGCCAAGTCATCCATCACAGTAATAGATGTAGGAAAACTTTTTAAGTATCTTTCTAAGATTTTCATTGCTTCTTTATGATTGTCAAAAGAGGAATGGTAACCTGCAATAGCCAAGTTAACATCTGAATTATTTCGGTAACTTTGATATAATCCCTCTAGCATTTGTAATGCTTTATCTTTTTCGCCATTTCTAGTTATAGCCATTGCTAAAACAATTTTACTTCTAACACTATCAGCATTTAAAGATAATGAACGTTCAGCATGTTCGATCGCTTTTGATAATTTCCCTTGAACCAGGTTAGCTTCAGATAAACCAAGTTCACCCAAGCTTTCTATCTTGTCATCAGAAGTCATCAGGGCATTTTCGTAAAACTCTATAGCTTTTTGAGTTTTGTTAATTTTAAGATAGATATCTCCAAAAAGTAGATCTACTTTTTCTTTTTGATTTTCATTTTCTATCTTGATGTTTCCAAGAATTTTTATTGCTTCTTTGACATTATCTCTATTTATTTCAGCTTTAACTTTTTTAAAGCTTTCTTCAAAGTTTTTACCATAAGCAAAAACTGAAAAGTTCAATAAAAAGGCCAAAATTGAGATAATAGAAACAATTCTTTTTTTCATATTTTTAATTATAATACTAATAAATGAAAATGTTCAAATACTGTTTATATTTGCTTCTATTTGTGTGTTTTTTGGGAACGCATTCATTTGCTCAATCTGATCAGCTAAAAAGAGAGATAGCTACAATTGAAAAACTTCGTGAAGATGGTGTTTTATCTCCAGAAGATTTTGAAAAGGTTAAAAAGAATTTAATTGAAAAAGATGCAAAAAGACAAGCCAAATTAAAAACTACTGACACTTCTAAGAAAACAGAAACTAAACCGAGTTCATCTGAAGTATTAAATATAACAATTGAGACCAAAGATCAGGCAGGTCAAGAATTTTATGAAAAATCCAGTTTTACCTATAAGGATTATGAAGTTTATACTTTTAGACCAGGGGGAATCAAAATTAAACGAATATCAAGCAATAAGGTTTTAGCAATAATAACTGATAGATTAAAAGTAAAGTTTAAAAATAATGGAGAGCAATACATTAGAGCAGATATATCAGGATCGGAACGACCGACATTAGAAGATGAAGTTAAATTTCGAAAAAAAGAATTAGAGAATTTAGCAAAAGGTACAAAAGAAATTATTACGAACCCTGCTGGAGCATTAAAAAAGTTAGGAAAAAGAGTGAAGAAATTTTCAAAAAGTATGGATATTAATGATTTAAATTATAAAGGAGATATAAAAAGTTTAATTCCAAAAGATTCAATAAAATTTGATCTGTTTATTGAAAACGAAAAAGTTTTAAAAGTTGATGGAAGATATGTAAATAAACATAGAGCTTTTTTTTATCAATTTATGACAACAAATTATCAGCCTTTCCATTATTATGTAGTCTTACAAGGAAGAGCGCCTATATCTTTTAATATAAAAAGATTTACTAAAAGAGTAGATAAAGCAGTTAGAAAAGCGAAAGACAGATTATCAAAAGAACACAATATAACTATCGCTCAAATAGATGAAATTATTGAAAGAAAAATAAATCGGGAAGTTGATAGCGCTACCAACGAAGCAATTGATCGAGCAGTCAATGAAAGTGTAGCTGCGGCTATAGAAGAAAGTGTAGGAGCGGCTATGGCAAGAGGATTAGTTGAAGCTATAGAAGCAGCAACTGGGGAAGCAATTGATGATGCTCTAGAGTCAGAACTTGGAAGAGCTATTGATGAAGAGATAGCAAGAGCAGTTGAAATGGGAATTGATGAAGCAGCAGTCACAGCAGGTTGGCAAGCTTACTTTGATACTTTAGCTGCTGGTGGAAGTGAAGCACAAGCAGTTGCAGCAGCTTACGATGCATGTGGAGGTCCGTGTGAAGGTTACTAAAAATATTTTTTTATTTTTAATATTTTTATTATTTTCAACAAATCTATACGCGAACTGTTCGCAATTTTACAAATCATTAGGAAAGCCCTCAAAAGTAAGTTTATTATGGCTCGACGATAAAAATGGAAAACAAGCACAATACGCTTTAATAAATAAAATTGGGGGAGATCAGTTCACCTTGTGTAAAAGAACAAGGTTTGATTATTCGATAGAGGATTCAAATAAAGAATTCCTTAAAGATCTAGATGTATATGAAGGTTTTTCTACTCCTGAAAGTGCATTCAATCAAGTTTTTAAAATAACTTCAGAAGAGACAACAAGATATATTTTATCAAAACTATATTTACCAGATTATTCAATATCAAAATCTAATTTGGTAACTCAATTTGCTCTTTCTCAAAAAGAGGAGCAAGTTTCAAAATATATTACAAAGAAACCTTCTAAAAAAATTAAAAAAGAAAAAAAACAAAGTTCTTATATTACAAAAAAGAAAAAGAAAAAAACTAATGATCAAGATACCTATAATGGCTATTTATTCTGTAGAGCAAGTAGCGGTGCGTTTTCTCCTTATATGGCTGACCGTTGTACATGGGGCACTCTTTCACCAAAAGAGTACGTATTAACCAAGATGGATTATTATGTTTATGGAAGCAGCGTAAACAATCAATCCGATAAAAAAAGAAAAGATATTTACAGTAAAACAAAAGCGTCAATTATAAAACAATTTAGATTGGCAGGTTTAGATGAATCTTTAGTTATAAATACTTTAGCTGAAAATACTAAATTTGTTGCCTTAGAAAAACCTATTCAAAAAAAACCACAAATAGTTAAAAAACCAAAGAAAAAAATAGAAAAAATAGTTAAAAAACCTAAACCACAAAAACAAAAGGAATTAAAAGTTGTTGTGCAGGATTTAGATGAAACTCCACCAGAGCTTAAAATTAAAACTAAATATGTGTTTGATAAGCCTAATTATGTCATAAAAGGAAGTGTCAGGGATAAAGGATCTAAAAAACTTTATGTTTTCGTAGACGATCAAATGATTAAAGAAAAAAATGGTCGCTTTGAAATCAAAAGATTTAGTCCTGGTAGCGAAAAATTAGAGGTTAAGGCTGTAGATCAATGGGGGAATGAAGTAGTTAAAATTATAGATGTTGAAATCAAAGCTACAACACAACTTGTTGAAAAGCTAGAACCTCTAAATCCATCAAAAATTAGAAACGTTAATAGAGGTAATGTTGTAGCTTTAATTATAGGAATTGAAAGTTACTCTGAAGCACCTAAAGCCATATATGCAAATAGAGATGCTGAATTTTTTGCTGAATACGCTAGATATGCTTTTGGAGCTTCAAGAAACAATATTAAGTTATTAATTGATAAAGACGCAACATCAACAAAAATGTATGGTGCTTTAGAGAAGTGGCTCCCAGCAAAAATTCAAAGCGATCAAACAGACGTAATAGTTTTTTTTGCAGGACATGGCTTAGCATCTGTTGATGGAAAAAACTTATATTTGTTAATGCAAGATAGTGATACCGATCTCTTATCTAGAACTGCCCTTTCTAGAACAGAACTATTTAAGCTCATTAATCAACACAATCCAAAGTCAGTAAAAATGTTTTTTGATACGTGTTACAGCGGTCAAAGTCGTGACGAAAAAACTTTACTTGCATCAGCTCGACCTATTAGAATAGGTATTAAAGAGTCAGACGGGGTCCCAGACAATTTTACAGTTTTTACCGCTTCACAGGATGATCAAATTTCTTCTGGTCTTAAAGAAGCTAAACATGGAATTTTTAGTTATTATTTAATGAAAGGTCTTGAGGGACAAGCAGACAAAAACAAAGATAGAGAAATAACCAATGGAGAACTACTAGCTTACATGGAAAACAAAGTTAATAGCAAAGCGGTTGAAATTGGAAGAAATCAAATTCCATCTCTAGTTGGAAAAAAAGATATCACTTTAAATAGATATTAATGAAAAATCTATTAAAGATCATAATTATAAGCTTTTGCTTCATAACCCCATCCCTGGCGGATGATATTAGAGACTTTCAGATAGAGGGAATAAGTGTGGGGGACAGTTTACTTAAAATGTATACTGAAGCACAAATTAAAGGTTGGTCTAAAAAAGATTATAAATCTAAAAAATATTCTAGATTTAATATGAAAGATAATAGACTAGAAACTTACGATGAAATTCAATTTCATTATCTAACAAACGATAAAAATTATACTGTTCAATCAATAACTGCGGGAATATTTTTTGAAGATTTATCTGAATGTTTCAAAAAACAATTTAATGTTTTTGATGATATAAAAAAATTTTTAAGTGATACAAAAACTGACTTTATTGAAAAAATAGATGGCGGAAGAACAGATAAACAAAGTAATGTTTATAGAATGACTTTTAATTTAGAATCAGCAGCAATAATTGAGGTAGCTTGTGTTGATTGGGATGATGGAATGGAATGGGAGGATCATTTAAGAGTTGCAGTTAATGATGAAAAATTTCTTCAATGGATTCAAGAAGAAGCTTATGAATAATTATTTTTGAATAGTATTGAGTTTGTTTAACTCTGCTAAAAATTCAGGAAGAGCTTTAAATAAATCTGCTTCTAAACCATAATCTGCAATATTAAAGATTGGTGCCTCACCATCTTTATTAATTGCTACAATTATCTTACTCTCTTTCATGCCAGCTAAGTGTTGAATAGCCCCTGAGATACCCACAGCAATATACAAATCAGGCACTACAACTTTTCCAGTTTGTCCAACTTGATGATCATTGCTTATATATCCTGCATCAACTGCAGCACGAGATGCGCCAACCGCAGCATTAAGTTTATCTGCAATATCAGTTATTAACTTAAAATTTTCTCCACTTTCTAAACCTCTACCACCTGAAACAACAATTCTTGCAGTTCCAAGCTCTGGTCTCTCTGATTTTGTTTCCTCTCGCTTAATAAATTTGGAAATATTCGGTACATCCACTGGTTCAATTTTTTCAACTTGTGCAGAACCACCAGTTTTTTCAGCCGGTTCAAAAGACGTCGGTCTGATAGTCACACATTTTTTTTTGTCATTACTTTTTACTGTTGCAAAAGCATTGCCTGCATAAATAGGTCTTACAAAAGTATCAGGGCTAGATACTTTAATAATATCGCTTACTTGAGAAATATCTAATGCCGCGGCCACTCTTGGCATGAAATTTTTTCCAAAAGTATTTGCTGATGCCACGATATGATCATATTTTTCCGCAGTCTTCGTTACTAAAGGAGCTAAATTTTCGGGGAGATAATTTTGGTAGTTAGGAGACTCGCACCATAAAACTTTTTTTACCAGAGGAATACTTGCAACCTCTTTAGTTACATTTTCACAATTAGTGCCAGCAACTAAAACATGAACTTCGCCATCAATTTTAGATGCTGCAAAAATTGCATTTAATGTAAATGGTTTTAATTTTGTATTGTCGTGTTCTGCAATTAATAATACTGACATTATAATACTTTAGCCTCATTTTTGAGTTTACTTACTAATTCAGCTACGTTTGCCACCTTAATCCCAGCTTTTCTTCTTGGTGGCTCCTCAACTTTTATTTGTTGAATTCTATTTGTGAGATCTAAACCTAAATCTTTGGCATTCAATTGTTCCATAGGTTTCTTTTTTGCTTTCATAATATTTGGAAGAGATGCAAACCTAGGTTCATTAAGTCTTAAATCACAAGAAACTACAGCTGGTAAATTAACTTCTATTGTTTCAAGTCCTTCGTCGATTTCTCTAACTATCTCTACAGACTTATCTTTTAAATTTACTTTAGATGTAAAAGTTGCTTGAGGCCACTTAAGCATTGCAGCTAACATTTGACCTGTTTGATTACAATCATCATCAATTGCCTGCTTACCTAAAAAAACCATGTCGGGTTTTTCTTTTTCTACAATTTTTTTTAATATTTTTGCTATACCTAAAGGCTCTATATAGCTGTCAGCTTTAACATGAATACCCTTATCAGCTCCTATAGCTAATGCTTTTCTAATACTTTCTTGAGCTTTGTCTTCTCCAATTGAAATAGCGACTACTTCTTTAACTTTTCCAGACTCTTTAAGTTTAACCGACTCCTCTACTGCATTATCATCAGGAGGATTAGTTGACATTTTTACATTATCAGTATGAACGCCAGAGCCATCTTCTTTAACTCTGATTTGAACGTTGTAATCAATAACTCTTTTAACAGCTACTAAAATTTTCATTTAAGCTCTAATTAATTTATTTTCTGAATCATATGGAGACTCTTCTACTATAGAAGCTTCATGCATTTTACCTAGAATATCTATCTTTAATTTTTGACCAACTTTAGCTAATTCTGGTTTTACCATTCCCAAAGCAATTGATTTATTTACTCTAAAGCCAAAGTCTCCACTAGTAGCTCTTCCAACTACTGAGCCGTTGTCATATATAGGATTATTTCCCAAGACATCTGCATCAGTTACTCCATGTATTTCCATTGTTACTAATTTATTTGAAAAGCCTTTGGCTCTCCATTTGTCTAATGCCGCACGTCCTATAAAATCTCCTTTATTTGGGTGAACAAATCTATCTAGTCCAGACTCGTAAGGTGAGTACTCAATTGATAATTCAGTTCCTACCAATTTATAAGATTTTTCTACTCTCAAACTATTCATAGCTCTGATCCCATATGGTTTTAAACCAAATTCTTTACCGGCTTCCATGAGTTGATCAAAAATATGATTTTGATATTCAATTGGATGATGTAATTCCCAGCCTAATTCACCAACAAAGTTTACTCTCATTGCGCTGCATGGGGCTAAACCTATGTTGATGTTTTGTGCGCTTAACCATTTAAATCTTTCATTAGAAAAGTCTGATCTAGAAACTTTTTGCATAAGTTGTCTAGCTTTAGGGCCAGATACCACTAAAACTCCCATGCTATTTGTTAAATTTTCGTATTGAACTGTCCCATCTTTTGGCATCCATTTATGTATCCAGTCGTGATCAAGTCTTTGAAATGCTCCCGCAGAAACCAGATAAAAACTATCTTCAGCCTCTCTCATAATAGTAAATTCTGAATGAACACCGCCTTTAGTATTTAAGGCGTGGCAAAGATTAATTCTTCCAATTTTTTTAGGAAGTTTATTAGCAACAAGCTTATCTAAAAATTCTTCAGCCCCTGAGCCTTTAATCCTACATTTTCCAAATGCAGTCATATCTAGAAGACCGACATTTTCTTTTACATTTTTACATTCACTCTCAACATTTTTAAACCATTTTGATCTTCTAAATGACCAGTCATCTTCCTGTTTCTCTCCTTCTTTTGCGAAGAAGTTTGCTCTTTCCCAGCCAAATTTTGCTCCAAAAACAGCTCCTAATTTTTTTAAACGATCATAACAAGGCGCTTGTCTTAAAGGTCGACCTGCCTCCCTTTCTTCATCGGGATAGTGAACAGTAAACACATTTGCGTATGCTTCTTCATTTTTAGCTTTTAAATAAGACTTTGTTGCATAGGACCCATATCTTCTTGGTTCTACACCAAGCATATCTATTGTTGGCTCTCCATCAATAATCCATTCAGCTAATTGCCAACCCGCACCTCCTGCCGCAGTAATTCCAAAACTATGACCTTCATTAATCCAAAAATTTTTTAATCCCCATGCTGGGCCAACTATTGGATTTCCATCAGGTGAGTAAGCGATAGCACCGTTATACACTTTTTTTACTCCCACCTCTCCAAATGCAGGAACTCTTTTTATAGCTCCTTCAATGTGTGGGGCTAATCGATCTAAATCTTCTTGAAATAATTCATATTCACTATCTTTTGAAGGACCATCAACATAACAACATGGTGCGCCTTTTTCATAAGGACCTAGCAATAATCCTCCAGCTTCTTCTCTCATGTACCAAGAGTTGTCACTATCTCTAAGGACTCCCATTTCAGGCTTACCTTCTTTTCTTCTTTTTTGAATTTCTGGATGAGGTTCAGTAACAATATATTGATGTTCAACTGGAATAACAGGAATTTCTAAACCAACCATATGTCCTGTTTGTCTAGCAAAATTTCCACTACAAGAGACTACATGTTCACACTCTATATCTCCTTTATCAGTTTTAACTACCCAACCATCTTTTGTTTGTTTAATTGCTGTAACAGTTGTGTTTCTATAAATTTCAGCACCATAGTTTCTTGCTCCAGTAGCTAGTGCTTGAGTTAAATCTGCTGGTTGAATATAGCCATCTTCAGGATGTTGTATTGCTCCGACTAATCCCTCAATATTAATTAAAGGCCAAATTTCTTTTACTTGTTCAGGTTTTAAAAATTTTACATCCACTCCAATAGTTTTTGCTACCCCAGCGTATTGATGATACTCATCCATTCTGTCTTGAGTTTGAGCTAAACGAATATTTGATACCACGCTAAATCCTACGTTTTTACCGGTTTCTTTTTCTAGAGATTTGTAAAGTTGAACTGCATATCTATGAAGTTGTCCAACTGAGTAACTCATATTAAATAAAGGCAATAGGCCTGCAGCATGCCAAGTAGAACCAGAAGTAAGTTCTTTTCTTTCAATCAATACAACGTCTGACCAACCTTTTTTAGCTAAATGATATAGGACACTTACTCCAACTACTCCTCCACCAATTACAACTACTTTCGATTTAGATTTCATAGATAAATATTATATTTAATAGAAGGTGATGATACGTCAAGATAATCTAACTTGTAAATAGTGGAAAAGCTATGTTTTTATTCGAATGTTTTCAATTCTAGAACATTTCCATTTGGATCTTCAATAAAAAATGTATTTTGCTGAAATTTAGTACCTTTAAATCTCGTATAAGGTTTATCAATATATTTTATATTATTGTTTTTTAAATTCGACTTAATGTGATTAAAAACTTCTTTTTTTAGGTGTACTCCAAAATGAGGAACTGGAACATTTCCCATATCCACGTCGTGATTTTCTCTTGGAAGTTTCATTTTAGTTTGATGTAAGGTTAATTCATTTCCCCAAAAATCGATATCTACCCATTTTCCCTCTTCTCTGTTTCCAGTCTTACATTCAAGAATTTCAGTATAAAACTTTTCTGTTTTTTCTAAATTTCCTGCTGGAAGGGCTAAATGAAATGAATTGCTCATAATTCAAATCATTTAAATTAATTTTAAAATGTTTCAAGTGGTCAATTTAGTCAAGGTGCGAATAATTATCATTAATGCAAGTCATTTAAGCGACAAATAAATCATTGTAAATTATAGTTTATTAATTATATTCGAATTATGGCATGTAATAATCCTAAATGTTTATGCACTAACTGCGTAAGTGATAAATGTCCTTGCGATGGTTTGAAAGAGTGCCTTTGTAAGTCTGAAGACTCGACTTGTTGCTGCAACAAGTAATCAGTCATTTTAAATCAAATTTAATTATGAACGAATATTTAGACTCTATCATTAAAAGAGATCCGGCTGCAAAATCCAAGATCAGCCTATTATTAACTTATCCAGGAGTTAAAGCTGTTTTTTTTCATAAGGTAGCAAATTTTTTTCACTTAGCGGGATTTCATTTGTTGGCTAGAGTTATATCTCAAATAACAAGATTTTTTACAGGTATTGAAATTCATCCCGGAGCAAAGATTGGAAAGAATCTTTTTATTGATCACGGCATGGGTGTAGTAATAGGAGAAACATCTGAGATAGGAAACAACGTAACTATATATCATGCTGTTACACTTGGAGGGATTTCACCAAGTATTGATAGCGAAAGACAAAGACATGAAAAAAGACACCCAACAATTGGAAATGATGTAGTGATAGGTTCAGGTGCACAAATTATAGGACCTATCAAAGTAGGCAATGGTTCCCGTATTGCTGCTAACGCAGTTGTTGTAAAAGATGTTCCTGATAATGCAACTATGGTAGGAGTTCCAGCTAAAATTATTAAGTCTGGTAACGAAGGACAGTTTAGGCCTTATGGCGTAGATGAAAAAGTAAAAGATGAGCAATAAAGATTGGGATCCAAATTTAACTCCTGAACAAAATTATGTTTTAAAACAAGAAGGAACTGAGTCTCCAGGATCAAGTGCTTTAAATAATGAAAAGAGAAAAGGTTCTTACCACTGTGTTGGTTGTGGAACAAAACTTTTTGATTCTAGCTCAAAATATGAAAGTGGATCTGGTTGGCCATCTTTTTTTAAATCTGTGCCAGATGTATTTGAGGAAAAAACCGATATGCATATTGGCTATCCAAGAACTGAATATCATTGTAAAAAATGTGGAGGACACCACGGACATATTTTCGAAGATGGGCCAAAACCTACTGGAAAACGTTATTGCAACAATGGCGTGTGCCTTGTTTTTAAACCTAAAAGTTGAAAAGTTATTCACTCACTCAATAAGTGTTTTGAATACAACTAGGTAAAGGATTAAAATTTATTTTGCCATGTCCACTAGACCAAGGCAACATAAATTTGTAAGACTTTCCTTTCATCCACCATGATAAGAAAAAATATTCCCCGTCTACTTTTTATAACCCTTCTTTTTTTATTTTTTAACATCAGCCAACTTCAAGCAAATTGGAAACCTGCAAAAAATGGAGACAAGATTATTTTAATTAGGCACTCAAAAGCACCAGGATTTGGAGATCCCCCAGGGTTTAAACTTAAGGATTGTAAGACACAAAGAAATCTTAGCAAAGAAGGAATAAAACAATCAGAAACAATTGGGAAATTATTTAAAAAAAACCAAATTAAGATTGATCAAGTTTTAAGCAGCCAGTGGTGTAGATGTAAAGATACTGCTGAATATGCTTTTAAAAATTACAAAGAATTTCCAGCGCTCAATTCCACTTTTCAGCCGCCCCATGACAAAAATGCAAAGAAACAAATTAGAGAACTGAGAGATTATATTCAAAAATGGGAGGGGAATGGGGGTAACTTAGTACTAGTAACTCATTATGTAATAATTACAGCAATAACAGATGTAGTACCAAGATCTGGTGAAATTGTTATCATAGATAAAAATTTTAATACTCTTTCAACTATTTTAACTAATTAGAAAAAAATATAATAGGCGAAAATAGAAATAATCAAATATTCAATAGCTGTTTTAATCATTATTAAATATCTTTTATTACTAAATTTTGAATTAATATAAAGACTTAATCTTGCGAATGCCAAGTGAACCAAAATTATACTTACTACAATTCCAAGCAATGTTTGATAAAATGAGAAATTCTTTAACCCATAAAAGCAAGCAGCAATAAATGTTAACCAAGAGATATTTGAAACAAATAATGTAATTAACAAACCAGATCCTTTTTTAAAAATACTTTGAGATTTAATAAAAGTATAAGACCATAAAAGAGTAAATAAAAAGCCTATGTATTTAATTATCATGAGCCAATATTGTAATTGCGAGAGATATCAAAGGCAAATATAAAGAGAGTATGATTATTAAGCTAGTTTTTGCTTTTGGTGCTGGGTTTATAAGTTTTTTGACACCTTGTGTATTACCCATTATCCCAGGATATATTTCTTATATAACTGGTAAAAATTTAAATGAAATAGATCAGCATAAAAAAATAGTCTTATATAAAACAATTTTATTTTCTTTAGGATTTTCATTAGTGTTTATAATACTTGGTGCTACAGCATCTGCAGTTGGAAATATTTTATTATTTTTATCTAATGAATTAAGAATAGCAGCAGGAGTAATAATTATTCTTTTTGCTCTGCAAATGCTAGGTATTTTAAATTTTCAACTTTTAAACCAAGAAAAGCGAATTGATACAAAAGGATATAAGGATAATTATATATTTCCATTCATAGTAGGATCAGCTTTTGCTTTTGGTTGGACTCCATGTATTGGTCCAATTCTAGGTTCTATTTTAGCTTTATCAGCCACTGACGCATCTATAAGCAAAGGAATTCTTTTGCTTTCTTTTTATTCTTTAGGATTAGCTATTCCTTTTATTTTATCTGGTTATTATATGAATAGTTTTTTAATTTCTAAAAAGGGTTTTGGAAAATATTACAATAGAATAACCAAAACTGGTGGAGCTATATTATTAATAACTGGAATTCTAATCGCGACTAATCAAATTCAAGTTATTAGTTATTATATTTTGACAATGTTTCCTTTCCTTACTAGTCTAGGTTAATGAACGATATAACTGTTCTTGGGATATTTGTTGCCGATATCAGTTTTTCAGGAAATAAAATTCCAAGATCTGGGGAAACAATTTTGGGTGATAGCTATAATATTGGGCCTGGAGGAAAAGGATGCAATCAAGCTATAGCAATTTCAAGGTTGGGAGGAAAAGTAAATTTTATTTCTAAGTTAGGCAATGATGATTATGGCAGGCTTGCAATAGATAAACTTCAAAAAGACAATATAGATACTTCAAATATAATTATTTCTAACAATCACAAGACTGGGGTTGCCGGTATTCATGTAGATAGAAATACTGGAAAAAATGCCATTACTGTTGTTAGAGGAGCTCCTTCAAGTTTAACTACTAAGGAAATTGATATAAATTTAATTAAGCAATCAAAAATATTTTTAACACAATTGGAAATCCCAATAGAGGTTACTTTGCACTGCTTGAAAGCTGCAAAAGAATTTGGCCTAATAAATATATTAAATCCTGCACCAGCATGTGAACTAAGCAGTGATTTTTTTAAGTTAGTTGATTACTTTACCCCTAATGAAACTGAAGCGGAGTTTTATACTGGAGTCAAAATCAACGATGAAAGTGATGCAAGAGTTAGCGCAAAAAAACTAATAGATATGGGAATTAAAAAAGTCATAATTACTTTAGGTGAAAAAGGATTATTTTATTCAGACGGTAAGGAAGAAATTTACTTGAAAGCAACTGCAGATAAAGCAGTAGATACTACGGGAGCAGGAGACGCATTTAACGGAGGATTTTCGTTTGCATTACTAAAAGGAAAAAAAATAAAAGAGTGTTTAGAAATAGCTAACAAAGTAGCTGGTCTTTCTACTACAAAATTAGGCGCAGGTGACTCAATGCCAACTTTAAAAGATATTAATTTGAAGGTTTAAAAATTAAGCAAAGACCATTGTTGCAAAATCTTTTTCCAGTTGCACTTGGCCCATCATTAAAAACATGGCCATGGTGGACTCCGCACTTAGCACAATGATACTCAGTTCTAACCATTCCAAATTTACGATCAACTTTTGTTTTAAAAGCTCCTGGTAAGGCTTCCGAAAAAGACGGCCATCCTGTTCCGCTATCAAACTTAGATGTGGAAGCAAACAATTTTGCCCCACAATTTGCACAATGATAAAAACCATCTCTTTTCTCTTTATTTAATTCACTTGAAAACGGTCTTTCCGTTCCCTCATTAAACATAATATTCTTTTGTTCGTCAGTTAAATCTTTATTAAAAAGTTTTTTTGCTGCTGCTGAGATAAAGCTGAAGGGTAATAATAAAGAGGAAATCAGTGACAAACCTAAAACTTTTAAAAAGCTTCTTCTCATTATGATTCTAAAAGTTTATCTAATTCACCGGTTCTATTAGCTTCTTGGAGTCTATCGTTTCCTCCAATATAATGATCACCTATAAATATTTGAGGAATAGTTCTTGCGCCATTTGTTCTTTGCAACATTTCTTTTGCCTTAGCAGGATCTTTCCATATATCTAGTTCCTGAATTTCTACATTTTTGGTTTTCAATAAAGCCTTGGCTGCTTCACAAAATGAGCAAGGATCTCCAGTGTACATAGTGACTTTTTTCATAGTTAATATATATCAGTAATTTTAATTTTTTCCCTGAGCTTTTTTCGCCCAAGTTTAAATTTTTTTCTATGCTTTATACTAGTGTTGTGAACTCTTTTTCTCCAAAGCCTAAATGAACCTGGCTTTAAATTTTTTCTCATTAATTTAATTACATCTGATTCTGTTTTTCCTGTTTTCTCTCTTATCTCTTCAAAGGTAATACGATCTGCCCATGCCGCCCAGATAACCCAATTATCATCTTTTTCTTTTGGCTCTGGGTTTTTAACTTTTGTTTGTGGAATTAAACTTCTTTTTTTCATCAGTTTCTATATAATCGCTTTTAAAATGTTTCCAACAGATTTTTTAATTTTCATACAAATAATTTTATTTTTGTTTATTACTCCAGGTCCGCCACGTGTAGTAATCGTTTCTCATACTTTAAATTATGGAATTAAAAAGTCTATATGGACTGCCTTTGGAGATATATCAGCGAATTTATGCCAAGGAATTTTGGTAGTTTTTTTCATTGGAACTTTTTTAAGTGACAATCCGGACATCCTTCAAACGCTAAAATGGGCTGGAATTTTATATATCATCTATTTAGCTTATGATACTTACACATCAAGGATTAAAATGGTTAACTCAAGAAGCAAGAGTCTTAAGTCTGTTTTTTCTTTTTATAGAGACGGTTTTTTGGTTGCAGGATTAAGTCCAAAATCAATAATATTTTTTGGAACAATATTTACATCGTTTATTGATTTTACTTTAAATTATACTGCTCAATTTTTAATTTTAATAATTACTTACATAATTTTAGATTTTTTAACTTTAATGATCTATGCGTTTGCGGCAAACAAAGTATCTATATGGTTTAAAGACAACCCAAAATTTTTAAATACAATCTCTGCGTGTGTATTAATTATTATAGCAATTTATATTGCTGTGACACAAAGTTTTTAATTTATTCTTACTGTTGTTTTCATCCTCATTTCTTGCTTAAATATTTGAAATTAATTAATTAATTAACAAAGGGGAACTCATGAATAAACTAGTAAAACTATTTACTATATTTATTTCAGCTATAACTTTAACATTAGCAAGTATCTCTTCATCTTTTGCAAAAGTTGAAGGTGAATACATTGTGTTAGGTTCAGCAATATCTCTTACAGGAAAATATTCTTCTAATGGAGTACACACTCAAAACGGTTACAACATGGCCGTTGAAAGAATTAACAAAATGGGTGGTGTAACAGTTGGAGGAAAAAGCTACAAATTTGAAATTATCTATTATGATGATGAGTCAAATCCTAAAAGAGCTGCTCAGTTAGCTGAAAGACTAATTAAACAAGATGGCGTTCATTACATGCTTGGACCATACAGTTCAGGTTTAACGAAAGCCATTGCACCAGTAACCGAGAAATATAAAATTCCTATGGTTGAAGCAAATGGTGCATCTAGATCTTTATTTACTAAAGGATATAAATATTTGTTCGCGGTGTTATCACCAGCTAACCAATACCTTGAAGTAGCTATTGATCTAGCGGTAGAGAAAAACGGTGGTAAGCCAGTTAAAATTGCTCAAGCATTTGAACAGGATGCTTTCTCGCAAGACGTAAGACTTGGTATTTTAGATGCAGCAAAAAGAACTGGATCTGAGATCATCATCGATGACAAACTACCAAAAGAACTTAACGATATGGCAGCTACATTGGCTAAAGTAAAAGCCGTTAAGCCAGATGTACTTGTTGTATCAGGTCACACAAAAGGTGCGTTAACTGCAATCAGACAAATTTCTGAAATGAAAGTTGATGTTCCTATGTTAGCGATGACACACTGTGATGCTGCTAAACTTTCTAAACAACATGGAAAGAAATCAGAATACGCATTGTGTGCTTCTCAGTGGCATAAAAACTTAAGCTATAAAGATAAGTTTTTTGGTTCAGGTAAAAAGTATGACAAAGACTTTAAAAAAGAGTTTGGTTATGCTCCACCTTACCAATCAGCTGAATCATCTGCTGCTTTACTAGTGTTTAAAGATGCGTTCGAAAGAGCAAATTCTTTTGACAGAGATAAAGTAAGAGATGCTCTTAAAACTACTGAAATGCAAACTTTCTATGGAAATATTAAATTTGGTCCTGGCGGTCAAAACGTTGCTAAACCAATGATCTTGTTCCAAGTAAGATGTAAAGGTGATGTGTGTGAGAATAAAGTTGTTGCTCCAACTAAATGGGCATCTGACAAATTCTACCACCCAATCCCTAAGTGGTCAGAAAGAAGTTAATAGCTTATAAATAATTTGAAAAAGCCCCTAGTTTTCTAGGGGCTTTTCTTTTATAAATTTTGAAATTTTATGGACTTTCTAATTTTTAAAGCTCCAATGTTAATGGTCCAAGCATCATTGGACGGAATTCTTCTAGGGATTTTATTTGCACTTATTGCCTACGGAATGGCTCTTCAGTGGGGGGTTATGAATATAATCAATATTGCACAAGGTGATTTAGTAATACTCGGAGGTTATATTGCATACACCATGTATCTTGCTGGAATTCATCCAGCTTGGGGAGTTATTGTTTCTCCAATTATAATGTATTTCGTTGGCTGGGCACTTTATAAATTAGTGATTAATAAAGTTGTGGATCGAGATTTATTTATTTCAATTTTAGCAACTTTCGGTATCGCTATTGTATTTCAACAGTTAATGAATTTTATTTTTGGTGCAGATGTAGTTGTTGCACAGTCTGAATATGGAACAACAATGTTATTTGATAATTCAGTTACCCTGCCAAATTCAAAAATATTCTCTGCTTTTATAAGCGTTTTATATGCAATAGCTTTGGTTGTTTATATGAAAAAATCTAGACTAGGACGAGCTATAAGAGCTACGGCACAAAATGCTAGAGCTGCAAAAATTTTAGGAGTAGACACAGAAAAAGTTTATGCTGCAACTTTTGGGATTAATGCTGCGTTATGTGGGATTGCGGGAGCTCTAATTTCAATTACTCTTACCCTTCATCCTTATGTAGGACTTCCTTATACGGTTAGATCTTTCATGATAGTTATTGTAGCAGGTCTTGGCAATTTACCAGCGGTAGCAATTTCAGGAATGGGATTGGGACTATTTGAAGAGTTTGCAGATTATATTTTAGGAACAGAATTTAGAATTGGTGCAGTGTTTATGCTGCTAGTTTTCATCTTGGTATACAGAAGATTTAAATTATCAAAAAAAAGAGAGTATTTAAAATGAAGAAATTATTAGTTATCTTTGTTGTTTCAATTTTAAGCTTTTCAGCAAATGCAGAGTCCAGATTTGGAGATTTGACAGAAATGCGTGACGATAGAATGCGAGGTAAAGATGGTAAGTGGGTAAGACCTCATCCTGGCCCTTTTATTTGGAATGGAATTGAAAGAGAACAAGGAGTTTTTTCTTGGGAAGAAGCAGATAAATATGTTGTTTATGCACAAGAGCATAATCAAAAAACTTTAGCTACTATCTGGCCTCATGCTAATTGGGAGCAGAAATCATGCAAAAGAAGAAAGGCAAATAGCCCATTTGGAAGAAAGTTTACAAAATATTTGAGCAAACCTTGTTCAATGGAAAATTATAAAATTTTTCTTACTAAATTAGTGGATCGCTATGATGGAGATGGAAAAAACGATATGCCAGGATTAACTAAGCCAATTAAACATTGGCAAATAATGAATGAGCCTGAGTACAAAATGTTTTTTAGTGGCAAAAGAGATGATTTTGTTGAAATTTTTAATTTTTCTTCAGAATTAATAAAGTCAAAGCAAAAAGACTCTGTCATTGTAATGGCTGGTGCTGCTGGAATGTTTCCTGAAAATAAATCATGGTGGAGGTCTACTTTACCAAAAATTAAAGACCATTTTGATATAGCTGCTATACATCACATAACTCCTCCAGAGGGAAATTGTGACAGAGAATTTTGGGTAGATGAATTTTCAGATTTACTAAAAAGTTTAAATATAGATAAGCCTATTTGGGTAACTGAAGCAATGTTAGGAAAATGCAGAGTTATAACTACTTACGTTAAGGCTTTTGCTAGCGGAGCTGAATTAATTATAGATGTAGGCCCTAATGCTCCAGGTATGAAGATGAGCAAAGGTGCAAGAAAGAAATTAAATGCTTTTATAAATGAAGTTGATGGCTTTAAATCTGTAAATTTAATTTCAAAAAAAAAAGCTGAATTTGTTATGAAAGATGGTTCTAAAAAAATAATAGAGTTTTAAGATGAAACAAAAAGATTTAATATTATATTCTGGTTTAATTATCTTAGGTTTAGCTGCACCTTTTTTATTCTCTGCTTTTAAAGTTCAGCTTACATACCTTTGTGTCTTAATCGTTCTGGCGATGACTTGGAATTTACAAGGCGGAGAAATGGGCTACAATAGTTTTGGAAATATTCTTTTCTATGGTCTTGGAATGTACCTAACTGCATCAGTTCAAGTAGGCATGTTTTTTCCATTAGCAGAATGGACGGAAAGTGGTGGGGAAAAAACATTCGTGCATACTACGGCACAATATTTTCAAGGAATAGGTGTTGGTTTATTAGTTGCAGCCATTATACCTACCATTGTTGCAGGCGCTATAGGTTATGCTATTTTAGGTTTAAGAGGTCATTACTTTGCAATTTGTACTTTAGGTTTAGGAATTGCAGCAGGTGAAATCGCTGGAGGGATAGAAATTATTGGGGCAGGTCAAGGCTTCACTACACCACCTTTTCCAGCAGAAATAGTTGATCCTGAAGCAAGAGGACAATTTTTCTACTTCTTAAGTTTTTTAGTATTAGTTCTAGCATTTGTTTTTGTTAAATATATTTACGGCTCTAGATTTAGACTAATTTTAAATGCAATAAGAGATAATGAAGATAAAGCAGAAGCTATGGGCATTCAAACAATGAAATATAAAATTGTTGGTTGGATGTGCTCAGCATTTTTCTGTGGTCTTGCTGGTGGAATTATGGGTGGACTAATTGGATATATAGACTCCACTGATGTTGCATTTGATGGAAGAGAGATGGGAGTATTCATGGTTCTTATGGCAATACTTGGTGGAAAAGGAACTTTGTGGGGACCAATTATTGGCGCAACTTTATTCCATTTCTTTAAAGAAGGTCTTTGGACTTTTATATTGGGTTGGCAATATGTTGCGCTAGGAGTTTTAATCGTTGTGATCGTGGTTTATTTCCCGGAAGGATTAATGGGTTGGTTAAGAGAAAAATACCCTGAAAGATTTGGTGAAGTTATTGATGAAAAAGATCGTAAAGCACAGGTGGAATTAAAATGAGTATTCTAGAAGTAAAAAGTGTAAGTAAATCTTTTGGAGGAGTGAAAGCCAACGTAGATATTTCTGTTTCAGTAGAACAAGGATCAATTGTAGGTTTAATTGGACCTAATGGTTCAGGCAAAACTACTTTATTTAATTCTATTGTAGGAACACATCCAATAGATAAAGGATCTATTGTTTTTGATAACACAGAGGTTTCAGAAATGCCTGTTCCTGCAGTAGCTAAACTGGGATTATTAAGAACATTTCAGCAAACAAGAATTTATTCTAAACTTAATTGCGTAGAAAATATGTTAATTAGCCATAAGGCTAGTGACTCGGGATTTATATTTGCAAAAATACCTACAGAGCTTACTGAAAAAGCAGAAAATATTTTAAATTTTGTAGGACTTTATCAAAAGAGAAATTTAAGAGCAGGCGACCTATCATTTGGACAACAAAAATTATTAGAATTAGCGATGGCTTTAATGAACGAGCCAAAAATGCTTTTATTAGATGAGCCAACTGCTGGAATTAATCCAACTTTAATAAACGGAATTATTGATAGATTGATTAAAGTTAATAAAGATTATGGAATAACTTTATTAGTTATTGAACATAATATGAGAGTGATTATGAGTTTAGCTCAAAAAATTTTCTGTCTAGCACATGGAAAAATGTTAGCTGAAGGTTCACCTGATCAAATTAAAAATGATAAGCGAGTTGTAGATGCTTATCTAGGAGCACAATAATGGCCAATCAATATGATGTTTTAGGTAAAGCACCAGGTTTAGAAGAGTTAAACAAACTTTCTTCCAAAGATGTTCATTTAACTATAAGAGGTTTAAACGCAGGTTACGGAAAGATGGAGATACTCCATAACTTTGATTTGACAGTCAGTAAAGCCCAATCTCTTTGTTTAATAGGACCTAACGGTGCAGGAAAATCTACAATTCTTCATTCTATATATGGTTTTACAAATATTTTTGATGGAAAAATTGAATTAGAAGGAAATGAAATTACAAAATTAACCCCAGCACAAAAATTAAGCAAAGTAGGTATTGCTTATATCTTGCAAGATAACTCAGTGTTTCCAGATATGACAGTAGAGGAAAATCTTTTAATGGGCGGGTACATTAAAGATAAACAGGACGAAGCTTACGAAGAAGCGGAGAGAATTTTTAAAAAATATGAAAGATTAAGAAATAGAAGAAATCAACCTGCAAAAGTTTTATCAGGTGGTGAGAGAAGATTATTAGAAATCTCAAGAGCCTTAGTTATGAAACCTTCAGTTTTATTAGTGGATGAACCTTCTATTGGTTTAGAACCTAAATATATAAGCATGGTTTTCGAAATTTTAGAAGATCTTCAAAAAAATGAAAAGAAAACAATAATCTTAGTAGAGCAGAACGCAAAAAAAGGTTTAGAGTTTGCTGATATTGGATATGTTTTAGTTTCAGGTCAAACTGCCATTGCAGGAAAAGGTGACGATTTATTAAAGAATCCAGACGTAGGAAGATTATTCCTTGGTGGATGATAAATTCAAAAGTATTTCTAAAGGGTTTAAGATCATTACAAGGTTCTAAAAGTCCAGCTATTCCTTTAGCGGCATGTTTTGTTGCATTAGGTGCTTTATTGAAAGATGCTGGTTTTAATTTACAACAAAGTGCTGCCTCAAGTTTATTTACTTATGCATTACCTGGTCAATTGGTAATGGCGGAGTCATTACTAGTTGGTGCCTCAATAGTGAATATATTTATAGCGGTATGGTTAGTAAATTTTAGACTTTATCCAATGACAGTTTCTTTATTTCCATTACTAGAACATAAAACTCAACCGAAATGGAAATATTATTTATCATGTCATTTCTTAGCAGTGACATCTTGGTTGATTGCTAAAGACAGTTACAAAAAAATAGATAAAAAACACAGAATAGATTTTTGGATTGGAATAGGTATTGGAACTTGGTCAACTGCAATTTTAATGACAGTACTAGGTTATCTTTCGGCTGATTATTTAAATAAAGATATGCTAATTGGTTTAGCAATTGTTAACCCAGTTTATTTCTTTTGTATGATGATTGGTGCAATGAAAAACTTGAGCATATCTATTGCAGTTATTGGAGGAACAATTTTGGGCCCTCTAATTTATTTAGCTTCAACAGAGTGGGCTTTATTGTTTGCAGGCTTAATTGGCGGAACAGTCGCTTTTTTATTTGGAGAAAAAAATGGCAAGTAGTCAAATAATAATTCTAGCAATTATAGCAACTTCGCTAGCAACGTTTATTTCTCGTTTTATGGGAGCTCTAACTTCAGAAAAAGTAAGTGTAAAATCTAATATATTTCAGTGGTTTAATTGTGTTGCCTATTCAACTTTAGCAGCATTATTAGGTAGAATGATTATATTTCCCGCAGGAGTACTTGCCGAGTCATATCTTTTTATAAGAGTAGCGGTATTAGTAATCTGCATCATTATCTTTATTGTAACTAAAAAAAATCTAGTAGTTCCAACAATAGTTTCTGCTATACTTTTATCTGTTTTAACAAGTGTATGAGTTTAGAAATTAAAGATCATAGTAAGTCCAAAAGAGTAAAAGTTATAGGACTAAAAGAAAGTAGCTTGGATAAGCTTATTTTTCCTTTTAAAAAACATACTATAACTTCATTAGAATACAAACCTTTTTCAAGATTTACTCTAGCTAAAAGTTTAGATGAGGTTTTTGAAGGCAAACTTAGCAAATCTTTAGTTAAGATAGTAAATGATAGAGAATCTGGCACAGCTATAATTGAGCCTGAAATTAATAATAAAAAATTTGATAAAGATTTCTTAGTTAAACTTTCAACTGGTTTAGCTTATCTAGTTGGCAACCCAAATTTTGATTCAATGTCTGGCAAATATTATGCTAGGTTTTATGTTAAACACCAAGACAGTAGTGATTCTTATTTAAGAAAAGCTTACAATAATTTAGATCTACATACTGATGGCACTTATGTAAAAGAAAAAACAGACTGGTTAATCATGACCAAAATGGAAGAACAGGGAGTTTCCGGAGGTGAAAGTGTTATTCTACATTTAGATGACTGGGAACATTTAAACGAATTAAGCAGCAATCCTGTAGGACAACAAAATTTTACATGGGGATCACCTAAAAGTAAAAATATAGATTATAAAGTTGAACATCCTGTATTTAAAAAAGACAAGAACAACAAACCTATAATCTCTTATATAGATCAATTCCCAGAGCCAAAAAATATGGATCAAGGCTTGTTTTTACAAAGACTTTCAGATTGTCTCGAAGAAAGCAAAAATAAAATCGAATTTCCTTTACCAGTTGGGTCAACTATATTTTCTAATAATTATTTTTGGCTTCATGGAAGAAAGCCATTTAAAGAAAACACCAATTTGAGCAGAGAATTGCTTAGAATCAGAGGAACTTTTTTCAATTAAGACCAGTTGACTCTGCTCTCTCATTCATTTTTAATATTTAAATTAATTAATTAACAACAGAGGAAAATAATATGTTTAATAATTTGAAAAAATTAATTAGCTTAGTTTTCGCAACTGTTCTTTTAACTTCAATCTCAACAACTAGTTTTGCAATCGATAAATTACACTTCATTATCGGTGGTGGTGCTGGTGGTGGCTGGGATGGAACTGCTAGAGGAACTGGAGAAGCTTTAACTAAAGCTGGTTTTTTAAAAAGTGCTTCATTTGAAAATATGTCAGGTGGTGGTGGAGGAAAAGCTCTATCTTACATAATTAATTCGAAGCCAGAAGGAACTATATTAGTTCAATCAACACCTTTAGTATTAAGATCAATCACTAGACATAAAGGATACGTTAAAGGCTCTGGTGTATTGTCTTACAAAGATGTTAAACCAATCGCTGGTGTAATTGGTGACTACGGTGCAATCGCAGTTGCTAAAAATTCACCTTATAAAAACTTTAAAGATGTAGTGGACGCTTACAAAAAAGACCCTAAGTCAATTAAGATGGCTGGTGGTTCTGTAAGAGGAAGCATGGACCATTTAATTGGTGCACTTGCATTTCAAGAGGCTGGTGCAAACCCTAACAACGTAGTGTACGTACCTTACGATGCTGGCGGTAAAGCTTTAGCCGGACTTTTATCAGGGGAAACTCAAATTCTTTCAACTGGTTTGGGAGAAGTAATGGGTGCTAGAGACCAAGTAAGAATTATTGGTATCACAGCTCCTAATAGAGTAGGTGATGCTCCGGAAGTACCAACTTTAAAAGAACAAGGATTCGATGTTCAGTTTGTTAACTGGAGAGGCTTCTTTGCTCCTAAGAGTATGTCAAGTGGAGACGTTAAGAAGATCGCTAAAATGTTAGGCGATGTCCAAAAAACTCCAGAATGGGAAACAGTTAGAAAAAGAAATGCTTGGGTTAACATTTATAATCCAGGAAGTAAATTTGACAGTTTCTTAAAGAAACAAACAAAAGAAATGACAAAGTTAATGAAAAAACTAGGCGTTATCTAGTTAATTAACTTAGAGGAAGAGCAGTGAAAATAAATTCAGTTAAAATTATTTCGCTGCTCTTCTTTGTTTTATCAGCATTTTATTTATATACAGCTCATCAAATACAAGTTTTTGCCTTCGATGAAGGGGCTCCCTTTAATGCTAAAACTTTTCCGATTTATCTTGGTTATGCAGGAATGTTTTTTTCTGGTTTAAAAATCGTTCTACCAGATCAAAAACCAATAGAGGTAGATCCAACATATTTAGAATTTAAAAAAACAATCTTATTAGTACTCACCATGATTGTTTATGGAGCAACTATACTTAAAGTCGGATTCTTTTTATCAACTTCACTTTTTTTAGTCCTTTCATATTATTTTTTGGGAGAGAGACGATGGAAATATATTATAATTTTTTCTTTTCCTTTTGTTGCAATTTTTATGTATCTCCTACACGGAGTTTTAGCTGTTTATCTTAGAGATCCATTATTAAAATATATAGGAATTATGGGATGATCGAAGGAATACTTATTGGATTAAAAACTGCTTTATCTTTTCAAAATCTAATGATGGTAATGATAGGATGTTTTGCTGGAACTATTATTGGAATGCTTCCTGGTTTAGGTCCAATGACGGCCATCGCTTTAATGATACCAATCACATACGGTTTTGATCCGGCAACAGGGTTGATTTTGATGGCTGGAGTATATTATGGAGCTGTATTTGGTGGATCAACTTCTTCTATTCTAATAAATGCACCTGGTGTTCCTGGAACTGTCGCAACGTCTTTTGACGGTTATCCAATGGCTCAACAAGGTAAAGCTGGTAAAGCTTTGGCTATAGCTGCTTACAGTTCTTTTGCCGGAGGAACGATCTCAGCAATATTTTTGTTATTTGCTGCGCCAAGTTTATCTAAAGTAAGTTTATCATTTAGATCACCAGATTATTTTGGTTTAATGATATTAGGTTTAACAGCTGTTGCTGCTTTTTCTTCAAAAGGAAATTTTTTAAAAGCCATGATGATGTGTGTTCTAGGTTTAATGCTGGCATCAGTCGGTCAAGATACTTTATCTGATATTCCAAGGTTTACTTTTAATACAATGAATTTGTCAGACGGTATTAGTTTCGTATTGGTGGTAATGGCAACATTTGCTATGAGTGAAGCCTTAACTATCATTATAAAAGGAAATGACCCTTCCAAGGCTGCAAAGCAAATTTCTCTAACTGACTTGGGATCAATTAAAGTAAATAAAGAAGAAACAAAACAGATGGCTGCAACTATCCCACGTTCTTCTGTGTTAGGATTTATCATCGGAGTATTGCCTGGAGCTGGAGCTACGATTGCGTCTTTCTTAGCTTATGGAATGGAAAGAAATTTTGTGAAAAGTGAAGAAAAAGAAAAATTTGGTAAAGGAAGTGTGCAAGGTTTATCTGCACCAGAAACTGCAAATAATGCAGCATGTTCAGGATCTTTTGTACCATTGCTCACATTAGGTATTCCTGGAAGCGGAACAACAGCAGTAATGCTAGGTGCTTTACTTGGTTTTGGTATTCAGCCAGGTCCTAGATTATATGAAACTAATCCAGAAATATTTTGGTCTGTTATCATGTCTATGTATATAGGAATGGTTGTTCTTTTGATCCTCAATCTTCCTCTTATTCCTTACATAGCAAGAATACTTGCTGTACCAAGAACATTCTTAATACCAATGATTTTATTTTTCTCAGTTACAGGAATTTATTTAATGTCATTTAATAATTTTGATATTTTTTTAATGATCGGTATTGCTGTTGTAGCAACTATTTTAAGATTATATGATTTTCCAATGCCACCATTAATATTAGCATTTGTTCTTGGTGGATTGATGGAAGAAAATCTTAGAAGATCTCTTTTAATAAGTGATGGATCATGGTCTTTTCTTTGGGGTAGACCTTTAACAATTTGTATAATGTTTGTAATTTTTGGAATTTTAGGATGGCAAATTTACAATAGTTTCTTCAAGAAAAAATTATAATCTAACGTATTTCTTTTTTTTATCTATCGCCCATTCTTTAGGTCCATTAACAGCTATAAATAAAAACCCTCCAGCTAAGCCAAAGTTTTTTAGTAAAGCTATTGTCTGCATTTGATTCGTAAAGTCCAAGTGAAAGAGTAGAGCTGTTGCTATACAAAAAGCTCCTAATATTAATGCCGACATTTGAGTACGATAACCTATAATTATAAAAATAGGTAAAAGGATTTCCAGAACGATTGCTGGCCACAATAAAAATCCAGGTATTCCAAACCCTTCCATCCAAGTTAAAGTATTATCGTAATTAAAAATTTTATTGTAACCAGATAATAAAAAAACTAGGGAAATAAAAATTCTACCTATAAGGTCAAAAATATTAGCCATAAGACATATAATCCCATAGACAAACTAGAGTCAAAGCAAGATAGATTAAATTAGGTTTTTTTTTCAATAATTCTTAATATTAGAGGCACAATAAATAATATCATTAATAATCTAATAATATGGTGGAAAGATACAAATTCAGGATCAAGATCGAAAAAAATTGCTATTACCGCTACTTCGTATATGCCACCTGGGCAGTAAGATAAAAGAAGAGTAAAGAAATTTTTATCAATGATTAAGCTTGCTGCAAAAGCAGCTAGTAAACCTAAGAGAACTAGTAAAAATGTTGCAACAAAACTGTGTAAAGCGTTACGACCTATCTCACTAAAAGTTTTGTTAGCAAATCGACATCCAACGGAAGCTCCAAGAATTAGCAAACAATAATCAATTATGTTCGGTGGAAACTGATAAGAAGCAATTTCTGAAATTTGTAAAAATCCACTTGCAAGTAAAGTGCCAGACAGTAAAGCAGCAGGAATTCTAAATTTATCAAAAATGATTATTAAAATGATTGAGGATACAATGAGCAAGATTAAATGGAGAATATTTTGATCTTTAATTATTTCTTCCACGATTTTAGTATTTTCAGCGTCATAGAAACTATTTACGAAAAATGGAAAAATAGTAATAATTATTATTAATCTTATTAAATGAGAAGTTGCTACCTGGCTTAAGTCCGATTTTTCATCTTCAGCTAAAATCATTAGAGGTCCCAAGGCGCCAGGTGCAGCAGAAAAAATTGAAGTTTTCCGGCCGTATTTTGAGAATTTTTGAAGATATTTTGAAACTATTAATACGCTTACAACAATATAAACTAGCATAATAAAAGAAGTTAAAGCCCATTGATGTATTTGAGAAAATAAACTTTTATCAATGTAATTACCTATGTAGAGACCTAACAAAATTAATATTGAAGAAAGTACTAATTTAGGCATTTTTGTTTTTAAACCCATTAATGAAGCAAGAGATGTGATGAGCATTGGGCCCAAAAACCAAGCCAAGGGCACATTTAAGAATTCTGCAACTATTGCACTTGGAACAGAAATAATAATAACCAAAGCAAATTCTTTAGAGAATATTGCTTTAAAATTTTCTTTATTAAAGGGAATAGCTTGGTTATTCTGCATAATTCATGATTTTAGGATTTATAGGAACAGGTCGTATATCATCTTCAGTAATTGAAGGTATTTTTAAATCTAGTTTAAAAATCAAAAAAATTTATATCTCCCCTCGAAATAGAACAATAGCAAATAAATTAAATAAAAGATTTAAAAAAGTAGTTATTTCAAGAAATAATCAACAATTAATCGATAAATCCAACTGGGTGTTTTTGGCAGTAACCCCAAAGACTGGAAATAAGATTTTAAAAAAGCTTAATTTTAAAAAAAATCAAAAAATAATTAGCTTTATTTCTACAATAAATTTAGCTCAGCTAAAAAAAATGATTGGCAAAAAATTAAAAATTGTAAGAGCTATCCCACTTCCACCTATTTCAATTCGGAAAGGTCCTGTTCCTATTTGCCCTCCTGATAAACAAGTAAAAAATTTTTTTAACAAACTGGGCACTACTGTTGAGATTAAAAATGAAAGATCATCTATGAATTTCTGGGTCACATCAGGAATGATGGCGCCTTTTTATGAGTACTTAAAGGTATTATCTAACTGGCTGGTTAAGAAGGGAATAAAAAGAAAAGAAGCTCAAAAATATATTACTTCTCTTTTTTTAGCTCTTTCCCAAGACTCTGCTGTTAATTCTGAAAAAGATTTAAAATATCTTGTAAAAGACTCTCAAACTCCAGGAGGATTGAACGAACAAGCGGTAAAACAATTGAGAAAAGCTGGATTTTATAAGAAATTAGAAAAAACTTTGAATAGTATTCATAAGAGATTAAACAAAGTATAATTTTTTATGCAGTCAGATTCGAATATTCTGCAAGTTAAAAATCTTTCTAAATTTTTTGGAGGATTAGCCGCAGTTTCAAATTGCTCTTTAAAAATCAAAAAAGGCTCTATCACTGGAATTATTGGGCCTAATGGATCAGGCAAAACAACATTATTCAATTTAATTGCAGGCAATCTAGTGTCATCTAAGGGTACAGTTGTATTTAACGATGAGGATATTACTAATATTCCATCTTACGAATTGTTTTCAAAAGGTGTTCTAAGGACTTTTCAAATTGCTCATGAATTTACAAATCTTACAGTATTGGAAAATTTAATGATGGTTCCAGGTAAGCAGTCTGGTGAAAATTTAGTTAATGCTTTATTTAATCCAGGTGTAGTTAAAAAAGAAGAAGCGATAGTTAAAGAAAAAGCTTTGGAGGTAATTGATTTTTTAAATCTCAAGCATCTTTCGAATGAACTTGCTGGGAATTTATCCGGAGGTCAAAAAAAATTATTAGAACTTGGTAGAACCATGATGGTTGATGCTAAATTAGTTTTGCTAGACGAAGTTGGCGCAGGAGTTAATCGAACTTTGTTGAAAGAAATAGGGAGTGCAATCTTGAGACTAAACAAAGAGAAAGGTTATACATTTTGTATGATTGAGCATGATATGGAATTTATTAGTCGATTGTGTAACCCAGTTATCGTAATGGCCGAAGGTTCTGTTTTATTTGAAGGGACTTCAGATGAAGTTAAAAATAATGAACAAGTTATTGAAAGCTATTTAGGAAGAGGATCAAAATTAAAGGATAAAAGTTAATGGCTTTTTTTGAAGGTATAAAAATGACAGGAGGTTATGGCAACGGTCCTGATATTATTTCTTCCTGTTCGGTAAATGTGAATAAAGGTGAAATAGTTTCAATACTTGGTCCAAATGGAGCAGGAAAATCTACAGCTATGAAAGCTATGTTGGGATTATTAAACCTTAAATCTGGTAAGATTATTATAAACGGCAAGGACATTTCTCATTTAAACCCACAAGATAGAGTTAAACAAGGCATAGCATTTGTTCCTCAAACTAAAAATGTATTTGCTGGTTTAAGCGTGGAGGAAAATTTAGAGATGGGTGCTTTTTTAAGAGATGAAAATCTTAAAAAAATTATTGATGAAGTTTATGAACTATTCCCTATTTTAAAAGAAAAAAAATCTCAGTTAGTCGGTGAATTGTCAGGAGGACAAAGACAGCAAGTAGCATTAGGAAGAGCGTTAATGATAAAACCATCGGTCTTAATGCTAGATGAACCTACTGCTGGAGTTTCACCAATAGTCATGGATGAATTATTTGATCATATTATAAAAGTAAAAAAAACAAACGTAGCTATTTTAATGGTCGAACAAAATGCAAAACAAGCTCTAAGCATATCGGATAGAGGTTATGTCTTAGTCACAGGAGAAAATAGATACTCAGGAACGGGAAAAGAACTTCTAAACGATCCAAGAGTAAGAAGTTCTTTCTTAGGAGGTTGATATGGATTATTTAAACGCAATAGTTTTACTTTTAAATTATTTGTTTGTACCTGCTTTATCTTATGGATCTCAGTTAGCTCTTGGAGCAATTTTTGTTTCTTTAATTTATGGGATCTTGAGATTTGCATATTTTACTGCAGGTGATCTTATGTCTTTTGGTACAATGTTTACAATTTTATTTACTTGGTACTTTCAATATCTTGGAATTAATCTAGGTTTTCTTCCTACAGCATTACTTGCTATGCCTTTTGGAATTATTATTACTATACTTTATGTTCTTGTTAAGGATAAATTAGTTTTTAGTTATTATCGCACGCAAAAAAGCCCTCCAGTTATGTTGGCAATGGTTAGCATAGGCACAATGTTCGTTACACAAGCAATTGTAAGAATAGTTATCGGACCATTTGATAGAAGGTTTTTTGATGGAGAAAAATTTATTTTAAAAGCTAATGAGTTTAAGGAGATGACAGGTTTAAATGAAGGATTAACGATTAAATCAACGCAAGTCATTACCTTGTTCGTTACAATTATTGTTGTTTCTATCTTATTTTGGTTTTTAAATAGGACAAAAACTGGAAAAAGTATGCGAGCTTATTCAGATAATGAAGATTTAGCACTTTTATCTGGAATAGATCCTAAAAAAGTAGTTATGATTACTTGGGTAATAGCTGCAATTTTGGCTACTATTGGTGGAGCTCTTTATGGTCTAGATAAAAGCTTTAAACCATTTACCTATTTCAACAATATGCTTCCAATATTTGCTGCAGCTATCGTCGGAGGTATAGGAAATCCTTTCGGAGCTTTTTTGGGAGGATATGTTATTGCATTTTCAGAAATACTTTTAACTTATGCTTACAAAAAATTCTTTGTTTATTTACTTCCAGCAAGTTTAGAGCCCGATGGCTTATTACAATTGCTATCTACTGATTATAAATTTGCAGTATCTTTCTCAATTTTAGTAATAGTTTTATTATTTAGACCTTCAGGAATATTTAAAGGGAAAGTTTTATGAGAAAACATCTAGACATAATAAGCGCATATTCAATAATGTTAGGACTTATAATTTTGGTAGGATTTTTACAGTCCTGGAGCATGGCGTTGTCAATTTTGTGCCTTTGTTTGATCTCTGCAGTAATGACTATGGGAGCTAACATTCAATGGGGATACGCAGGATTAATTAACTTTGGAATTATGGGCTACACTGCTCTTGGAGGCTTAGCAGCAGTTTTGGTTTCAGTTCCTCCTGTTCGAGAAGCATGGCAGGTAGGAGGTTTAAATATGATATTATGTGCTTTTTTGATTGCTTTCATGGTTTTCAGTATTCGTTTTATTACGAAAAAATATAATCAATCAAAAAAAAGAAGCTATGGAATTGCCGCCATTATAATAGTTGGGCTAATTCTTTTAAGATTAATATCTGCTCCAGCTATAGAGTCAATTGAGTCCGTTAGTCCAGCAACTACTGGCTTTTTAGGAGGGATGGGTCTTCCGATATTATTTTCTTGGATAGTAGGAGCCTTTTTTGCTGGCGCGTTGGCATACATTATTGGTAAAATTGCTTTAGGGCTTAGAGCAGACTATCTAGCAATAGCAACACTACTTATATCAGAAATTGTTATTTCAGTAATAAAACATGAAGATTGGTTAGCTAGGGGTGTTAAAAACGTAATTGGCTTAAAAAGACCAGTTCCATATGAAGTGGATTTGCAATCAAAGGAGTGGTTTATAAATTTAGTCGAGAAATTTAACCAAGGTGCATTAAATTTAATTACCAATACTTTAGAAAGACAAGAGGCACTAAAACAACTAGTCATCGAATCTTCAACAGTATTTGTAAAATTATGTTTTGCAGGACTTTTTACTGTTGTAGTAATAATTCTCTTAATAATAACTCAAAAAGCGCTTTATTCTCCTTGGGGAAGAATGATGAGAGCCATCAGAGATAACGAAGAAGCAGCTAATGCAATGGGAAAGAATGTTGTTAAACAACACCTTTTAATTTTTGTTCTTGGTTCAGCTATTGTAGGTATAGCAGGCGCAATGATGGTTACATATGATGGTTTATTTACTCCGGGAAGTTATAGACCAATGAGGTACACATTTTTAATTTGGGTAATGGTTATTGTTGGTGGGAGTGGAAATAATTTCGGTGCAATTTTAGGAGGTTTTGCAGTTTGGTTTTTATGGGTCGAAGCAGCTCCTATTGCATTATTCTTGATTAATTTTTTTACTAGCGGTTTAGAAGAAACTAATGCTTTTAGAGTTCATTTAGTTAATAGCATTCCATACTTTAGGTTTTTAATGATGGGAATTGGTTTGCTGTTAATTATGCGTTATAGACCAAAAGGAATTTTACCTGAGAAAATAAAACACATATAAAAAACCTCAGCAGTTTTCACCGCTGAGGTTTGTAAGATTAAATTTTATCTTTGTTTTTTATTTTTAAATTTACCGCCCTTAATTTCTTTTTCTATGAAATTACCAACGTGTTCTCCAACATCTGTAAATTTAACTGCAGTAGCTCCCTCATAATCAATTGCTTTTCCTTTAGCTAAAAGATTTAGACCTTTTTTAAGCTGACCAGGATAAATTTTAGTTCCAGGCGCATTAGCTACGGACATTACATTTTTGGCAATTGAGCCTCGGTCAGCAGAACCACCAGCTTGCATTGCAAGAACGATTAAAGCTGCGGCATCATAAGACTCCCCAGTGTATGGGCCAGAAGGATCAATTCCAGCTGCTTTAGCAACTTTTGCAAATACTCCTGCTCCTTTACCTAGAGATCCTGGTAAAGAACCAAATGATTTGTTTAAGCTTTTACCAAAAGTATCAGTAAGTGAGTCACCAATCATACCATCTGATAATATAAAAGTATCGAAGGCACCAGAGTCTAAAGAACCTTGAATAATTCCTTTACCACCTTGGTCAAGGTATCCTATTACAGCAACTGCATCTCCACCAGCTGATGCTAGCGTAGAAACTTCTGCGCTATAGTCGGCTTTACCGTCTTCGTGTGCAGTTACAGTTGTAACTTTTATACCATGAGCTTTAACTGCTGCTGAATAAACATCAGCTAAACCTTTACCATAGTCGTTATTAGTGTATGTAACAGCAACACTTTTAACTCCTCTATCTTTTGTTATGTCTGCAAGAATTTGCCCCCCTCGAGCATCTGATGGAGCTGTACGGAAAAACAAACCTTTATCTTTTAAAGTTGTTAAACCAGGAGAAGTTGCAGAAGGCGATATAATAGTAATTCCATTAGGAACTGCTACGTTTGATGCGACTGCTCCAGTAACACCTGAACAATCTGCTCCCATAATTGCAACTATACCTTGACTAACTAAACCTTCTGCAGCAGTTGTTGCAGCTGCTGAGTCAACACAAGTTGAGTCTGCTCTTAAAGGTTTAATTTTTTCTCCGCCAAGCAATGAACCTGAGTCAGAAGCTTCTTTAAAAGCTAATTCTGCAGAAGCAGCCATAGCTGGAGTTAGAGATTCAATAGGACCTGTAAATCCTAAAATTATTCCCATTTTAATTTCTGCAAATGAACTTGTCGTTATCATTGATAAAGACATTATTACAGCAATAAATATTTTTCTCATTTTACCTCTCTTATTAGTATTGTTAATTTGGAATAGTATTGTCTTTTAAAACCTAATTTTCAATGGCAAAATTTCTTTTATTTACCTTAGAGATTTAAGCTTTTCATCATTATTTATTGATAAAAAAAAGAAAAATTATGTATATACGAATATAAAAAAATAAAGATAATCAAGCTGATATGAAAAAAGAAATAACATATGAAGATTATACTAAAATCCAGATTTTAGTTGGAACAGTTCTGAAAGTATCTAAAAATGAAAAAGCACGTAAACCTTCTTTAGTCGTAGAAGTTGACTTTGGATCTGAGATTGGCATTAGAAAATCCTCTGCACAAATTACTCATTATTATAATTCTGAAAATTTAGTAGGCAAACAAATTATAGGGGTTTGTAATTTTCCCAAAAAAAATATTGCTGGAGTAGTTTCTGAAGTATTGATATTGGGAGCCATTGAAAAAGATGGTAAAGTAGTTTTGGTGCATCCATCTAAAAAAACAGAAAACGGTCTTGAAATAGCTTAATGTATACTCAGTTCTTACCATTGATCTTATTTGGTATTGTTACAGCTTTTTCGCCTGGTCCAAATAATATTATATCTTCTTATTCTGGCTTTAATTTTGGTTTTAGAAAAACTATTCCTTTTATGCTTGGAGTTATTTTTGGGTGGACAGCTATGTTAACTTTAATGTCTTCAGGGTTAATTGTTATTTTTCAAAAATATATATTTTTACAAAATGCGATAAAGATTTCGGGAACAATTTTTTTGATTTATTTAGCTTATAAAATTGCTTTTAGCTCTACAAATCAATCTGATAATATTAAGAAACCAGTGAACTTTTTTGATACTTTTTTATTTCAATTTATTAATCCAAAAGGTGTATTAGTAGCAATGATCGCAGTCTCCACCTTTATTGATGTACAAAATAATTATTTAAGAGATGCACTGATAGTTGTTATAACTTATTTTTTTATGGCTGTTTTTAGTGTTAGTTCTTGGTGTCTATTAGGAAAATACCTAAGAAATTTTGCCACAAGTGAAAATTTTATCAAGAAATTTAACTATACTATGTCTTTTTTGCTTATCGTTTGTGTTATTATGATTTATGTATAGCGCATGGAATTTAATAGCAAAAATTCTTTTAAATCTTTAGATACAATTTCATCTTCAGGAAAAGAATATAAGATTTTTAATTTAGTTAAGGCAGAAAAAAATGGTTTGGAGGGTATTTCTAAACTTCCAAAGTCATTAAAAGTATTGTTAGAAAATCTATTAAGATTTGAGGATAATGCAACAGTTGATAAGAAACAAATACTAGCAATAAAAGAATGGCTTAAGAATAAGAAATCTACTACTGAAATAGCATATAGGCCTGCGAGAGTTTTAATGCAAGACTATACTGGCATACCTGCGGTAGCTGACTTAGCTGCGATGAGAGATGCTGTTAAAAATAAAAATAAAAACCCTGAAACTATTAATCCGTTATCTACAGTTGATTTAGTAATTGACCACTCTGTAATGGTCGATGAGTATGCATCAGGTAATTCATTTTCAAAAAATGTTGAACGAGAATTTTTAAGAAATGGAGAAAGGTATTCATTTTTAAAATGGGGACAAAAAGCTTTTAATAATTTTAGAGTAGTTCCGCCAGGAACAGGTATATGTCATCAAGTTAATTTAGAATATTTGTCAAAAGTAGTATGGTCCACAAAAAGTGGTAAAAATTTATATGCTTATCCTGACACATTAGTTGGCACAGATAGTCATACTACTATGGTTAATGGATTATCTGTTTTAGGTTGGGGAGTAGGCGGGATAGAAGCGGAAGCCGCAATGCTGGGTCAACCTATTTCAATGTTAGTACCAGAAGTAGTAGGAGTTGAACTTAAAGGAAAACTAAAAGAAGGCACAACAGCAACTGACTTAGTTTTAACAATAGTTGAGATGCTAAGAAAAAAAGGTGTAGTAGGAAAATTTGTAGAATTTTACGGTGAAGGGTTAAAGAACTTAACTCTAGCAGACAGAGCAACTATTGCAAACATGGCTCCAGAATATGGCGCAACCTGTGGATTTTTTCCTGTAGATAATGAAACTTTAAAATATTTAAAATTATCTGGAAGAAACGAAGAAACAATATCTTTGGTAGAAAAATATTCTAAAGCACAAGGGCTTTGGGCAAGCGATGATGTTCTTTTTACAGAAAATCTTTCTTTAGATGTGAGCACTGTTGTTACAAGTATTTCAGGTCCTAAAAGACCGCAAGATAAAGTATTATTAACGAATGCCTCATCTTCTTTTGCTAAAGTTTTTAAAGAAAATACAAAAAGAAACAAGGCAATAAAAACTCAAGTTGAAGGCAAAGATTTTAAAATACAAGATGGAGATATAGTTATTGCAGCCATTACCTCATGTACAAATACCTCTAATCCAAGCGTTTTGTTAGGAGCAGGACTTTTAGCAAAGAAAGCTTTTGAAAAAGGATTAAAAGTGAAACCATGGGTTAAAACTTCTTTAGCACCTGGATCTCAAGTGGTTACTGATTATTTAGAAAAAGCTGGTTTAAATAAATACCTAGATGAATTAGGTTTCAATTTAGTTGGATATGGTTGCACAACTTGTATCGGAAATTCTGGACCATTAAATAAAGATATATCTAAGGCAATTAATAATAAAGATATATACGCAGTATCAGTTTTGTCAGGAAATAGAAATTTTGAAGGTAGAATTAATCCAGATGTGAAGGCTAATTACTTAGCTTCACCTCCATTAGTTGTTGCATATGCTTTAGCTGGAAACATGAATTTTGATTTGTACAATTCGCCTTTAGGAAAAGATAAATATGAAAACGAAGTTTATCTTAAAGATATTTGGCCTAGCAATAAAGAAATCGAAGATTTAATGATGACATCTCTGAATTCGGACATGTTCAAGAAAAGATATGCAAATGTATCAGAAGGGCCAAAAGAGTGGAGAGAAATAGATACTGACGATAGTGATATTTATAATTGGGAAGAGAATTCGACTTATGTTAAAAGACCACCTTTTTTTGACAATTTACCAGATAAGCCTGAAGGCTTTAAACAAATTAAAGATGCAAGAATTTTATTATTGCTTGCTGATACTGTAACCACAGATCACATTTCTCCAGCAGGAAGCATTAAAAAAGATAGTCCAACTGGCGATTATTTTATGAAAAATCAAATTCAAGAAAAAGATTTTAACTCTTATGGAGCTAGAAGAGGAAATCACGAAGTCATGATGAGAGGAACATTTGGAAACATTAAGATTAGAAACGAAATGGCCCCTGGAACAGAAGGTGGTTTTACAACTCTTCAGCCAGAGGGAAAGATTTTGAGTGTATACGATGCTGCAATGGAATACAAAAAAAGAAAAATTGATTTAGTTGTAATAGCAGGAAAAGAATATGGAACTGGATCTTCTAGGGATTGGGCTGCAAAAGGCACTAAATTACTTGGAATAAAAGCTGTATTAGCAGAAAGTTTTGAGAGAATTCATAGATCAAATCTAGTTGGAATGGGAGTTTTGCCACTTCAATTTAAAGAGGGTTTTGATCGAAAAAAACTTAATATCACAGGAGAAGAACTTATTACTGTTATAGACATTGAACAAGGAATAAAACCTAGAGCTGAAGTTACCTGTGAAATTAAATATAAAGATGGCACAATTAAAAAGATCCAAGTGCTAAGTAGAATTGATACCAAAAATGAGATTGAGTATTATAAAAATGGAGGAATACTGCAGTACGTTTTGCGCAACATGTTGAATTAATGAGAAATATTATAGTTAAAGTTCATCCATCAAAATCTAATTTAAAAAAAAAAGACCAACTTGCTTGGAAAATTGCAGAGATAGCATCAGATAAAGCTAAAATTAATAAAGATGCAGTTGAAATGGTTATCAATAGAATAATTGATAATGCTTCGGTTGCAATTGCGTCTTTTAATAGAAAACCAGTAGTTTCCGCGAGGGAGATGGCTTTAGCGCATCCTAGGAAAAATGGAGCTAATATCTTTGGATTAAATCCAAAAATTAAAGTTAATTGTGAATGGGCTGCCTGGGCAAACGGAACCGCAGTAAGAGAATTAGATTATCATGATACATTTTTAGCTGCTGACTATAGCCATCCAGGAGACAATATTCCTGCAATACTTGCTGTGGCACAGCAAAAAGGTTGTAGTGGGCTAGATTTAATTAAAGGAATTCTCACAGGATATGAAGTTCAAGTTAATTTAGTTAAAGGAATTTGCTTACATGAACATAAAATAGATCATATAGCTCATTTAGGTCCTAGCGTTGCAGCTGGGTTAGGAAGCTTGTTAAGACTTAAAACAGATATAATTTATCAAGCTGTTCAACAATCCTTACATGTTACTGTGTCAACAAGACAATCTAGAAAAGGTGAAATATCTAGCTGGAAAGCTTTTGCTCCAGCACATGCTGGTAAGCTTGCTATAGAGGCAGTAGATCGTTGTATGAGGGGTGAGGGAGCACCTAGTCCGATTTACGAGGGTGAAGATAGTGTTATTGCATATGTTTTGTCTGGACCAGGTAAAAAATATGTAGTTCCATTACCAAGAGTTAATGAAACAAAAAAAGCAATTTTAGAAACTTATACCAAAGAACACTCTGCTGAATATCAGTCTCAAGCTTTAATAGATCTTGCTAGATCTTTGAATAAAAAAATCAAAAATTTATCTGATATTAAAAAAATTATTATAGAAACAAGTCATCACACTCATTACGTGATTGGAACGGGAGCAAATGATCCTCAAAAAATGGATCCCTATGCAAGCCGGGAAACACTAGATCATTCCATCATGTATATATTTGCTGTAGCCTTAGAGGACGGAGCTTGGCATCATGTAAAATCTTACACTCCTCAAAGAGCCAGAAGAAAAAGCACGGTTAGACTTTGGCATAAAATAGTGACCCGAGAGAATAAAAAATGGACTAAAAAATATCATGACTCAAATCCAAAAAATAAGTGTTTTGGTGGTAAAGTTATTATTCGTATGAAAAATGGATTAACAATAACTGAAGAGATTAATGTTGCTGATGCGCATCCCGCCGGGAAAAGACCTTTTGGAAGATTACAATATATTAATAAATTTAAAACGTTAACGAATGGCATTATATCAAAAAATGAATCTAAGCGTTTCTTAAAAACTGTACAAAATTTGAAAAATCTTAAACCCAAAGATCTAATTGGCTTGAATATAGAGGTGATTCCAAAAGCAAAAAGCAGATTGATTAAGAAAAAAACCATATTTTAAAAGCTCATAAATACCTCCATTTAGACTAGGGATGTTGTAAAAAAGCAACACAAAAACGTTGATTTTATTGAAATTTTAGACACAATCAATACTAGAAGACACGTTTTTAAGTGGACAGACTAATAAAAATTAATTACCTATATTGTCACGATCGTAAAACTATAAAGAATTAAATTAGGAAGTATATACTATGAAAAAACTTATAATTACAGTTCTGACAACTATAATGTTCATTGGAACATCAGCATATGCTGGAAGCATCCAAATAGGAACAAAAGTTTCTCACGCATTTATAGAAGCAGACGGTAAAGAGGTAACTACTGCAGGTACTGTTACAGGTGGATCAGCTAATACTAATACAGCATCAGTTGATAACGTTGCAACAATAGCAGGTGTTTACGCAGAATACAGTTTAGATAGTTCAATGTGGGGCCAAGATGGTAATGAAATTACTTTTGGAGGTACTTACTACTTTGGTGAAGCTGACGTAAGTGACAAACTTTCTTCAAGATCAGAAACAGCGGAAGACGCTGCGGGAAGCGGATCTTCAGGATCAGTAACTTATTCAGCTAACGCAGAAGTACAAGACTATATAAATTATTATGTTGAAATGCCACTAACAGGCCCATTATTTGCAAAATTAGGATTTTCGCAAATTGATGTAATCACTAAAGAGGACGCAGATCACGAAGGTTCTTACGGTGACGCGACGCTTGACGGAGTCAATTACGGGATTGGTATCAAAGGCATGTATGGTCCTGTGCATTTAAAACTTGCATATGAAGCAACAGACTGGGATGAACTAAGTCTTACTTCAAGTACATCTAACAAGGTTACTGCTGATTTAGACGTTGATGAAATAGCTCTATCTGTTGGATATAGATTTTAAATAATTTAAATTATTTTTAAAAATTAAACCCGCCTTTTTGGCGGGTTTTTTTTTACCTTTAAAAAAACTTTATGCAGCTTCTTCTCTATATTCATCCATGGAAGGACATGAACATACAAGATTTCTATCCCCATAAACATTATCCACTCTAGCAACTGGAGCCCAGTACTTATATTCTTTAAGATAAGTTTTTGGAAAAGCAGCTTCTTTTCTTGAGTATGAATGTTTCCATTCATCTGATGATAGTTCTAAATATGTATGGGGAGCATTAATTATTGGGTTATCTTTTTTATCATATTTGCCAGAGTCAATTTTATCTATTTCATCTTTAATACTTAATAAAGCATTACAAAATCTATTAATTTCTTCTAAATTCTCACTCTCTGTTGGTTCGATCATAATAGTTCCTGAAACCGGCCAAGACATTGTAGGCGCATGATAACCATAGTCGATCAGTCTTTTAGCAATATCTTCTTCTGAAATACCTGATTTTTCTTTAATAGGTCTTATATCAATGATGCACTCATGTGCTACATTGCCATTTTTTCCCGTGTATAAAATTTTGTATTTTTCTGATAATTTTTTTGCTATATAATTAGCATTTAGAATTGATATTTCTGATGCAGCTTTCAAACCTTTTGATCCCATCATTTTAATATACATCCAGGAAATAACTAAAATACTAGCACTTCCCCATGGAGCAGCTGAAACAGACCCCATGCTCTTGTCAGATTTTAATTCATTTAGATGTTGGTGATTTGGTAAAAAATCTTTTAAATGTTTAGCACAAGCTATCGGTCCCATACCTGGACCACCTCCTCCGTGAGGAATACAAAAAGTTTTATGCAAATTAATATGACATACATCTGGTCCAAATTTACCAGGTTTTGCGATTCCTACTAAAGCATTTAAATTTGCCCCATCCATGTAAACTTGACCACCATTTGAATGAACGATATCACAAATTTCAGTTATTTTTTCCTCGAATACTCCATGAGTGGAAGGATAGGTAACCATAAGAGCAGCTAGATCTTTAGAATATTTTTCTGATTTTTTTTTCAGGTCTTCTAAGTCGATATTTCCATTATCATCACAATTGACAACAATTACTTTCATTCCTGACATTTGAGCGCTAGCAGGATTAGTTCCATGAGCAGAATTAGGTATTAAACAAACATTTCTATTAGATTGGTTATTATTTTTGTGAAATTTTCTTATTGTCATTAGACCCGCATATTCGCCTTGAGCACCAGAATTAGGTTGTAAAGAAACTGCATCAAATCCAGTAATCTCTTTTAGGTCATTAATTAAATCATTAAATAAAATTTGATATCCTTTCATTTGATTTACAGGCACAAAAGGATGAGGTTGAGAAAATTCTTTCCAAGAAATAGGTATCATTTCTGCAGTAGAGTTCAATTTCATTGTACATGAACCAAGGGCAATCATAGATCTATTTAAAGCAATATCGCTATCTTCTAATCTTTTTAAGTACCTCATCATTTCTGTTTCAGAATGATACTTGTTAAAAACTGGATGAGTTAAATATTTAGATGTTCTCAATAAATTTTTTGGAAGGTTATCTAGATTAATATCAACTGTTTTACCTATATCTTTATCAATACCAAATATCTTTAATAGCAAATTAACATGATCAAGTCTTTTAGCTTCATCAAATGCTACCGACAAGGTTTTACTGTCTACTTTTCTTAAATTAACTTTTTCTGAGATAGCTTTTTTATAGATTTCCTCTGTCTTATCATCTGTTATTATTGTTACAGTATCAAAAAAATTATCAGTATAAAGTTCAAAACCATTATCTTTAATATTTTTTGCAAATAGATTAGCTAATTTGGATATTCTATTGGCGATATTTAAAATTCCTTCGGGTCCATGATAAATTGCAAATGCTGCTGATACTATTGCTAAAAGAGCTTGTGCTGTACAAATATTACTGGTTGCCTTATCTCTTCTGATGTGTTGCTCACGAGTTTGTAAAGATAGTCTGTAGGCTTTTTTACCAAATCTATCAACAGATACTCCAATAATTCTTCCTGGCATTGATCTTTTAAATTCTTCTTTTGTGGCAAAAAAAGCGGCATGCGGTCCACCATACCCCATTGGGACACCAAACCTTTGAGCGCTACCTACTGCTATATCTGCTCCAAGTTCAGCAGGAGTTTTTAATTTTGTTAGAGAAAGGAGGTCGCAAACTAAAATAGCTTTTCCTCCTTTTTTATGTATTTGACTGATAGATTCACTCGGATCTATAATTTCACCTAATGTATCTGGATAAGCTAATACTCCGCAAATTAACTCATCAGATAAATTTTTTATAAAATCCTTTTGATTGCCAACTAAAAGTTCTAGACCGAAAGGCTCTATTCTGGTTTTAATCAAATCAATTACTTGAGGATTGCAAGTTTCTGAAACATAAACTTTTTTTGAATTATTTTTACAAATTCTTTGCGCTAGACCCACTGCCTCAGCAGCCGCAGTAGCCTCGTCCAGTAGAGAAGCGTTTGCTATATCCATTCCAGTTAAATCAGTAATTACTTGTTGAAAATTTAAAAGCATTTCTAGTCTACCTTGAGCTACTTCTGGTTGATAAGGCGTGTAAGAAGTATACCAACCAGGATTTTCTAAAATGTTTCTCACAACAACATTGGGAGTAAAACAATTATAATACCCCATGCCAATAAAATTTCTAAAAGTCTCATTCTTTTGAGAGATAACTTTAAGTTTTTTCAATGCCTCACTTTCAGAGAGGGAGTCTCCAATTTTTAATTCATCCTTCAGTAAAATATTATTAGGAACAGTATTTTGTATTAAATGATTAATAGATTTACTGCCTATATAATCTAATATTTTTTCTTGATCATTTTTTGAAGGACCAATATGTCTATTAATAAATTCTTGTGAAGTATCGTCTATCATTTAATTTGGATTCTCCTTGCAAAATTTATCATATTCTTCTTTTGACATTAAAGACTCAAATTCTCCTTTGTCTTTAACTTTTAATTTAAAAAACCAACTAGCTCCTTCTGGATCGGAGTTGATGCTGCTTGGGTCATCTACTATAGCTTTATTTCCTTCAGTGACTTCTCCAGAAATTGGCGAGTAAACATCACTAGCTGCTTTTGTTGACTCAACAACAGCTGCTTGGCCTTCTTTTTCTAAAGGTTTTCCCGCATCAGGTACTTCTGCAAAAACTATATCTCCGAGCAATTCTGTGGCGTGTTTAGTGATACCAACTGTAGCTACATCACCATCTAATGAAACCCATTCGTGTTTCTTTGAAAATTTTTTTTCACTCATTTTTACCTCGTTTTTTATTTAACATAATTTTTTTTATAAAATGGAAGATCGGAAACTATACCTCCATATTTTTTTCCTCTTATTTCTAGCTTTATTGGTGTTCCAGCTTTAGCAAAATTTGATTTAACATATCCCATTGCAACCGGAGCATTAACGCTAGGACCAAAAGTTCCGCTTGTAACTAGACCTATCTCATTACCCTCAGTTGAAAATATTTTTGTATTTTCTCTAGCTATAACTTTGCCCTCGGGCTTAATACCAATCCTAATTTTCTCACTTCCATTAGTTAATAAATTTTTAATTTTATCCCAACCATTAAAACCACCAACATCTTTTCTTTTTTTTGCAATAGCCCATTTTAAATTTGCCTCGATAGGATTGATTTTTTCATTTAAATCATGCCCATATAAACAAAGACCTGCTTCTAATCTCAATGTGTCTCTAGCACCCAAACCTATTGGTTTGACTTGATTTGAAATTAAAAAACTAATTAGCTTTTCTACTTTTTTATTTGAAATAGATATTTCAAAACCATCTTCTCCGGTATAACCTGATCTTGTAATATATAAATTTTCATTATCATAATCAAAGTTGTTCCCAGTCATAAATTTTAAATTAGAAACGCCAGGTATCAATTTTTCCAATATTTCGACCGACTTAGGTCCTTGTAAAGCTATTAAAGACAAATCATTATTTAAAAGATACTTATGTTTTTTTTCTAAAAATTTTGAAATTTGTTTGATATCATTTTCCTTGCAAGCAGCATTTAAAATTATACAAAATCCTTTTTCGGTTTTTGTTACAATTAAATCATCAATTATTCCTCCATCATTATTAAGTAAAAAAGAATATTTTGAATGATTAATTTTTAAAGACTTTAAATCTGCTGGAATAATCTTTTCTAAAGCCTCTGTTAATGTTTCATCACCTTCTAAAAAAAATTGCCCCATATGAGAAACGTCAAAAAATCCAGCATAAGTTCTTGTAGAAATATGCTCTTTTACAACGCCGTCTTTATATTGAATTGGCATTTCATAACCTGCAAAAGGAACAAACTTTGCCCCAAGGTTTTTATGAATATTATATAAAGCTGTTTTTTGTACTTCCATAATAACTCTTAACCAACCCCTATCTGTCCATGTACCTGAGAGATTTAATCCTTCGGTGAGGCTATTGCCTACTTTCCAGAGTTATTATTGTAACGGTCCTTTTGCCTGAGAGTTTCTAGGGAAGTTGCTCCTTCGGCGCTGTATTAAAACAGTCTCTTCCGTTACGACTATACTTTCCTTCAAAAGGATGAAAAAGTCAATTATATTTAATTCACTTACTACTCGAATTTTGACTATTTAAACTAAATAAAGTGGTTGGTCCGACCCGTTTAAAGATAAAATAGTGCTTTTTTTCCAAAAATTTTTTTATAGAATCAAAATATTCAGTTTTAGAACCATCCACATTATGTGTCTCTATAGATATGAGTTTCACTTTATATCTATTAAGATCTAATTGCTGTAAAATTTCAAAATCAAGCCCTTCGGCATCTATGTTTATAAAGTCTATTGCACTTTTAACTTTATTTTTATCAAAAATTTCTTCAATTGTTTTGGATTGAATTGTAAGTATTTTTTTATTTTTAAAAAAAGTTTTTTTTAAGTTCTCATAAAATTTTTTATTAAGAGTATTTACAGGGCTAAATGGATCATCTAAGTAGATTTTAAATTCTTTTTTTTCCCTATTGATAGCCGTACATATATTAATATCATTTGGTCTTACAATATTAAAAAGATCTATCGCAGTTTGATTGATGTCAATATTTATTCCCCTCCATCCTTTTTTGTATAAAAGACATGTATTGCTATACATATAAGGGTGAAAACAACCTATGTCTAAATAAACACCACTACTTTTATTTTTAAAAAAATTATTAATGAATAAATCCTCACCCCATTGAGAGTATTGTTTTCTATTTATAAAACACTTGTGACGTATGTATAGATTATAATATAGGTAAATTTTATAAGTTAAATTATTTTTTAAGAATGTTTTTTTTAATGACACAATTTTATACAGTGTTAATTAGTTTTTTATCGAAGCTTTTCAAAAGTATAGCTAGTATAATTATAGAACCACCTATAAAGACACTAACTGGAGGAATTTCATTTAAGAATAACCATACCCAAATAGGTGCAAAAATTGTTTCGGTAAGCATCAACAAGCCAATTGTTACTGAACGTGTTGTTCTAGATCCAATTGTAATACAAATAAAACCAAAACCTAGTTGAGGCACTCCCAGCAAAAATCCCATAAAAATATCATGAGTTGTAAAATTAAAAGACTCAACCATTGCAATTGCATAAATAAAACTAAAAAGGGAAGCGTACCAGATAGCGGGCACCAAATCTAAATTAGAATGTTTTCTTATTATCATTACTAATATTGAGAAACTAATTGGTATAGTTAAAGCAACAAGATTACCAAATAAAGTTCCAGAAGATATTGAGTCTCCGATCATTATTGTAATCCCAGACATAGCTAATACAATTGACAAGAAACCTATTAAAGAAACTTTTTCTTTTAGATAAAAATAACCGAATATTGCTAGAAACATTGTTTGTGTACTTATTATGAAAACCACATTAGCTACAGTAGTATTCATCATAGCAAAAACAAAAGCGATAAAACTAAAAGACATTACAAACCCACCAAATAATGCTGGAAACCCAGATCTTTTTATAGTTTTGACAGTATCTTTTTTATAGATCAAAAATAAGAATGTGGAGATCCATAAGAAAAAAAAGAAAGTTCTTAATAGTAAAATTTCCCAAGGATTTGATGTTTCAAAAGATCTAACGATAAAGCCTCCCCAGCTTAAACAGAAACCTCCAAAAAGTAGGAGCATATATCCAGGTATCTTATATAAAAATTGCATTTAAAATTTTTTTAAAATCTTATCGAAATAAAAATTTAAGGTAAGTGATCTAAAAATCATAAACAGAAGCAGAGAAAGCCATAAACCATGATTACCAAAATATTTAGTTAGATATATAGATATAATTATAAAAGAAACAACTGAAAACATCATTCCGTTTCTAAGTTCTTTGGTTTGAGTTGCACCAATAAATATTCCATCTAATTGATAGCAAAAGGATGCTGCAGGAGGAATAATTATAATCCATACAATGTACTTGTAAGAAAGAAATCTTAAAATTTCAACATTAGTAACTATATTGATAATCTCTTTAAAGAAAATTAGGTAAAAAATTGAAATAAATAGAGATGTCAAAAAACTAATTTGAGTTGAATTTTTTACTACTGTTAAAAAAGATTTTTTATTTCTTTTACCTATTGCAAAACCTACAATTCCCTCAGTTGCAAAAGCATAGGCATCAAGAAAAAAAGCAGATAAAATTATAAATTGCATTAAAATTGCATTTATAGCTAAGAAATCTTCTCCAAGTTTAGACCCAAGATAAGTAACCCAAAGAAAAGAAAAAGTCAGAAACAAAGTTCTGATAAATATATCAAAATTAACATTAAATAATTTAATAAGTTTAGAAGGAATTATTAATTTTTCAAATTTTGGAATAACTTGAAAATTCCTAATTATGAAATAATACGTAAAAATTAAGAATAAAATTACTGTAATATAGCTGGATATTAGGGTTCCTAAAGCAATACCAAATATATTTAGATTTAACGATAAAACAAAAAATGAACTTAAAACAATATTTAATGCTGATAAAATAATTATTAACAAACTTGATATTCTAGTTTTTTGCAAACCTAAATAAAAACCAATCAACACATATATTATTAATTCTGCTGGAGCAGATAGAATCCTGACCGATAAGTAAGTATTAATTAAATCATGACTTTCATTAGAGGTTGAGAAATAAGATTTTGTTAAGTTTACTATAATTGGTTTAAGTAAAATAATAATTACAGATATCATAAGAGCAATTAGAAAATTTCTAAGTAAAGTTTTTATAATTTCTCTATAGTCTGATTTACCAAATAATTGAGCAATCATTCCAACTGTTCCCATTCTTAAAAAGCCAAAACTCCATAAGATCATTGTCATTACAGAAGTTGCAATACTAGCAGCTGCTAAATATTTAGTTTCACCTAAATTCCCCATTAAGCCCGTATCGATTATACCTACCAAAGGAATGGCTAAATTTGAAAAAAAAACCGGAATGGATAATAAGAATATTTGTTTTCTAGTAATATTTGATTGATAACTTTTAAAGATCATTTTTTATTCTTTAATATTAGTAATTAAGATTATATACATGAACCAGAATAATGTTAGAGCAATTAATAATTTCAACACAAATAGTACTTATTAATATAGTAATGGCTGCAGACAATGTGATCATTATAAGCATAATAGCAGCAAACTTTGCACCAAATAATCGAAAAAAAATTATAGCTTGGGGCGTAGCTGCAGCTTTTATTTTTAGAATATTCTTTGCAACAGGTGTTAATTACCTGTTTGCATTAGCATGGGTGAAGATATTAGGTGGGCTTCTTTTAATTTGGGTAATTAATAATTTAAGACAAGACTTTTTTGGAAAAAATAGAGTTAGATCACCTGATTTAAAATCAAAAGAGTCTAGAAGTTTTGGATCTGGTGTTTATCAAGTTTTATGCGCAGATCTTATATTAAGTTTTGATAATACTTTAGCAGTTGTAGCTGCGGCTAAAGGAAATTTTAACCTTATGGTTATTGGTTTGCTTTTATCAGTATTTTTAATTGCAACTTTAGCAAGTTATTTTGCTGATTACATAAGAAAACATCAATGGCTTGGTTATTTAGGGCTTGTAGTTATTTTAATTGTTGCAATCCAATTAATCATAGGTGGATTAGTTAATTATGAAGTCCTATCAATTAATGAAAAATACCAATTTTTATTTAGTATATGATAAACTATTTAAATCAAATCGTTATTTAATTAGTTTTAATGAAAATTGCAGTTATTGGTTCAGGAATTTCAGGTTTAGCTTCAGCTTTTTATCTATCTAAAAAATATAAAGTAGACCTTTTTGAACAGAATGATCATTTTGGAGGTCACGCCTATACTTACGATATCAAAAGTCAAAATAAAATTGTTCCAGTAGATTTAGGCTTTATTGTTTTTAATGAATTAACCTATCCCAATTTGATAAATTTATTTAAAGAGTTAAAAGTTCCTTTCGAAAAAAGCGACATGTCTTTTTCTGTTTCAATCAAAAATAGCAATATTGAATATGGTGGAAGAGGGCTCAGTGCAATTTTTGCTAATAAGTCAAATATAATTAATTTAAATTTTTTAAAAATGATAAAGGAAATTATTGTATTTTATAATAGATCTCCAAATCTATTGAAAAATAATTTAGAAGGTATCACCTTAGGAAGTTATTTAGAAAAATCAAAATTATCTAAGTATTTTGTTGAGTATCATATTATACCTATGGTTGCTGCGATTTGGTCAATGCCTTTTTCAAAAGCCAAAGACATGCCTCTAGAACTTTTTTTAAAATTTTTTATAAATCATGGTTTATTCAAATTAAAAAATAGACCTCAATGGTATACTGTTTCTAATCGCAGCAGAACTTATGTTAACAAAATATTATCTCGTATAAGTGGAGAAATTTTCAAGAATTATAGGGTTAGTAAAATTCTTCGTAACGATGATAACATAAGGTTAAAAATTGGTAATGAATATTTGGATTATGATCAAGTAATTTTAGCTTCACATGCTGATCAAAGTTTAAAATTATTAGAAAACCCAACTGAACTAGAAAAAAATATTTTGAGTAAGTTTAAATATATTTCAAATCTTGGCATTTTACATACCGACACAAATCTTATGCCACAAAAAAAAATAGCGTGGTCCAGTTGGAATTCAATATCTAAAGAAAATAGAACTTGCGTAACTTACTGGTTAAATAGGTTACAAAATTTAAAATGTGATAGTAATTATTTTTTAACTTTGAATCCAATATATGAATTAACCGAATCTAAAATAATTAGTAAAGTGAAGTTTACCCACCCTTATTTTAGTTCTGAAACCGTCAAATATCAAAAGGAACTCAAAATTATTCAAGGAAAGAAAAGAACCTGGTTTTGTGGAGCTTATTTTGGCTATGGATTTCATGAAGATGGATTAAAATCAGCTATTAATTTGATAAAAAATTTCAAGATATGAATAACTCTTGTATTTACAATGGAATGGTTTCTCATACAAGATTTAAACCAGTTCAGCACAAATTAAAATATAAAACATTTTCTCTTTTAATAGATTTAGATGAGATAGAAGAATTAGAAAAAAATATTCCCATTTTTTCTTTAAACAAATTTAATATTTTTAGTTTTTACAACAAAGATCACGGGGATAGAGATGGGAAATCTTTAAAAAATTGGGTTTTAGAAAACTTAAAAAAGTTTAACATTCAACAAAATATAAATAAAATTAAACTTCTTTGTTATCCAAGGATTTTTGGTTATGTATTTAACCCTTTAAGTATTTTTTACTGTTATGAAAATGATTTAATAAAGGCTATTTTTTATGAAGTTAAAAATACATTTAATGAACAACATACCTATATTTTCAAAACAAGTAATAATGAAAAAATAGAATTAGAATGTAAAAAAAAATTTTACGTTTCTCCATTTATGGATATGGATACATACTATAATTTTAAATTATCACGCCCTGATTCGAAATTATTTGTTTCTATTATACAATCTGACAAAGAAGGTTCTATTTTGAGTGCTGTTCAAACAGGAGAAAGAAAAGAATTTTGTTTTAAACAATTTATAATTAATTTTTTTAAATATCCATTAATGACTGTAAAAATTATTAGTGCGATACATTTTGAAGCATTACTATTGTGGAAAAAAGGAGCAATATATAGGTCTAGAAATAAAAAGATAAAAAATAATTTAAGTTTTGAGGAATAGTAATGAGTTTATCAAAGATTGCAGAAAAATATGTTTTAAATAAATTGAAATTTATTCGAAACGGTAATCTTAAACTTATCAACTACGATGGTAAAGTTTATCATTTTGGAAATCTAGAAGATTCATTTACCGCTGATATCAAAATAATTAATTCAAAATTTTATTTAAACATTATTTTGGGAGGGAGTTCTGGT
>CACFVE010000003.1 GCA_902569735.1 uncultured Pelagibacteraceae bacterium
AATTTATCTTTAGAATTATGTGTGATAATTATTATTGAAGAAAATTTTTTTGATTTATTTGGATTTTGTATTAATCTCTTAATCGAAACCTTATTTTTAGAGAATATTTTTGTAATATTGGATAAAATTCCTGGTTTATCTAACACTTCAAATCTTAAGTATGCAGAAAACGACCTTTCAGACATTCCTTTAAAGCTTAATTTTTTTCTCTCTTTGCTTGAAATAGAAAAAGGAAATTTAATATTTCCTCTTAAAATTGAAGAGATATCTGATATTAAAGCAGAAGTAGTTGCTTCTGGTCCTGCCCCCTCACCCTGAATAACATTTTGACCAACTGGTTTACCATCAACTATTACTGCATTTAAAACTCCATCTATACTAGCTATATAAGAACTTTTTTTTATTAAGGTTGGATGAACTCGTTGAAAAACTTTATTGTTAATTATTTCTGAAACACCTAATAATTTTATTTTATATCCTAATTTGTTAGCATTATCTATATCCAATTTATCAATATGACTTATTCCTTCCACATGAATGTTGTGGTTAATAAATGAGTTAAAACATAAAGAAGACAATATTTTTAATTTTGAAGCAACATCATCTCCATTTAAGTCTGATAAAGGATTTGACTCAGCATAACCTAATTTTTGAGCATCGAACAATACTTCTTTAAAATTTTTATTTTCTTTATCCATAGTTGAAAGAATATAATTTGATGTACCATTAAAAATTCCATAAACTCTATTAATTTTATTAGCTATTAAACCTTCTTTTAAAGATCTTATAATTGGGACGCCTCCACACACAGCAGCTTCAAATTCTAGATTAACATTATTTTCTTCTGCAATTTTAGATAATTGATCTCCATATTTTGCTATTAAGGCTTTATTGGCTGTTACGACATGTTTTTTATTTTTTAATGCATTAAAAACTAATCTTTTTGCCGCTCCTTCAGCTCCACCAATTAATTCAACAATTATATCTACTTTATTAGATTTTGTTGAATCTAGATAATTTTTAAGCCATCTATTTTTATTTATTCTTATATTTCTTTTTTTATTCTTATTTTTAGCAGAAACATAAACAATATTAGGTATACAGTTGTTTTTTTTGGCTAATATTTTCTTATTAGTCTGTAAATATTTATATAAGTAACTACCAATATTTCCTAAACCAACAATTGCTATGTTAAGTTTGTTGTTATTTTTCATTTATTTTCTCTAATTGTAATATCAGGAAATTTTTTTTCTTTGCCCTGTTTAACTAAATATTTAGATATTTCATCAATACTACATTTTTCAAGAATAGTACAAATATCACTTATTTTTTCACTAGGCTTATTAACAATATTTTTTACTTTTTTTGTTTTATCAAGATTTTTTTCCATTTTTATAGGTCTTTTAAGTTTAGCCTGTTTATTATTTTTTTTACTTTTGGTTTTTTTATTATTATTTTTTTTTCTTTTTTTTAATTCAGCTTTTTTTCTTTCAATTTCATCATTAGATAAAACTTTTATTTTTTTTCTAGTTCTATCTTTATTTAAAATACTTATTTCTTTTTCTCCCTTGGAATTTGATCTTAAATTAAGTTCTACTAAATCAATGTTTTTTTGGTCTTTTTTATCTACAACTTTTACTTCCAATGTTAAGTTATCCTCAAAATATTGTTCAGCTTCCGCTTTATTTATACAAACATGATCTCCACAAATTAAAACTATCTTTGGTTTACTACAACCACACACAAATATGATTATTAAAAAAAGTATTAGATTTTTCATTTTAAACCAAGAGAAGCCGGATGTTTATATAATAAATTCATATTTTGAATCGCTTGGCCAGATGCTCCTTTTATAAGGTTATCGATGGCAGCAAAAATGACAATTTTATTTTTTATTCTAGTATTACAAACTGAAATTTCACAATTATTTGTGTTCAAAACATTTCCTGAACCAAGTTCTGAATTCAATTTCATTATCTTTATAAATTTATCATTCTTATAGTATTTTATTAATTCATTTCTTATTTTTTTAGATGAAGAGTTCTTTCTTAATTCAATATATATAGAAGTCAAAATGCCTCTAAAAGTTGGTAAAATATGTGGGTTAAAAGTAAATTTAATATTTTTTTTAGTATGTTTTTTAAATTCTTGTTCAATTTCTGAAATATGTCTATGATTTTTTGTACTGTATGCAAAAGTGGAATAATATAAGTTTTTGTGTTTAAATTTCTTTTCTAAATTTTTACCCGCACCAGAATAACCAGATTTAGAGTCTATAGTTATATTTTTTGTGTTGATTAAATTTTTTTTTATTAAGGGAATTAAGGGTATTTGTATTGATGTTGGATAACAACCTGGATTTGCTATAATTCTATATTTATAAATTTCATTTTTAACAAATTCAGATATAGCATATATCGAATTCTTTATAAGTTTAGTAGCTTTATGTTTTTTCTTATAATATTTTTTATATTTTTTTCTGTCTCTAATTCTAAAATCAGCAGATAAATCAATAAATTTTATATTTTGATATTTATAATAAATTTTCTTAATAATTTTTTGAGCTTCCCCATTTGGTAATGATAAGAATGCTAAATTAATTTTTTTCCAGTTAACCTTTTTAATTGAAGATATTTTTGGTAATTTTTTTTTAATTCTTTTGTCAAAAAAATTAATCTTTTTTCCTAACTTTTTTGTAGCGCACAAATTTATTATATTTGCTTTTGGATGTTTGGATAGTAAATAGATTAAATCTAATCCTGTATATCCAGTTGCTCCTATTACAACTATATTAATCTTTTTTTTAGACATTTGATCTTATAACACTGTCCAGTTAATTGTTAAATTAAATGATTATCTCTTAGAGAATTGGAAACTTCTTCTGGCTTTTCTATGCCCGTATTTCTTTCTCTCAACAACACGTGAGTCTCGGGTGGTCAATTTATCTTTTTTAAGATTTTTTTTTAAGAGTTCGTCGTGAGAAACTAAAGCTCTAGAAATACCTAGGATTATTGCACCTGCTTGACCAGATAGACCGCCGCCTTTAACTGAGCACTTTACATCATAACTTGTTCTAACTTCAGATATTTCAAGCGGTCTTGTTACAATAATTTGATGAATAGGTCTTTTGAAATATTCATTCATTTTAATTCCATTAACATAGATATTACCAGAACCTTTTTTAATCCAAACTTTAGCTATTGATCTTTTTCTTCTTCCTGTTGCATATTTGCTGTCTTTAAAATCAAGTTTAATTTTCTTAGGTATAGATGGTGTAGTGTTTAGACTATTCATTAATTTTTTACCAAGTTTCTTTTGTTTAGTTTATTGAATTCTATAATTTTTGGTTTTTGTATGTCATGTGGATGATTTGTACCATTATAAATTTTGAGTTTTGTTAATTGTTTTTTAGCCAAGGGTCCTCCTGGTAACATTCTTTTAACAGCTAATTTTAAAATTTCTTGAGTTTTATTTTTTTCTTTTAATATTAAAGGACTTGTTTCTTTTATTCCTCCTGGATAACCAGTATGCCTAAAGTATTTTTTATCTTTAAATTTTTTGCCAGTAAACTTTATCTTTTCAATGTTTGTTACTATAACAAAATCCCCATTATCGATATGTGGATTAAAAGTCGGTTTATTTTTTCCTCTTAGAACTTTTGAAATATAAGAAGCAAGTCTTCCTACAGCCGCATTTTCAGCGTTTATAAGATACCAATCTTTTTTAATCTCTTTCTTTTTAATAAATGGTGTCATTTTAATAGAGCGATAAATACTCACAAAATTTAATAAAGTCAATTAATTAATAGATTTATAGTAAAAATTCAACGAGAGCAGTATTAAAAAAATGCTAGAAATTTGATGCAGAGATGCTACAGCAATATGTAAATCAGTGATTAAGGCTAATACTCCTAAAATTATTTGAATAAAGATAAATACTAATAAATAAAAATAAGGTTTATATAAATTTTTTTTATTAGATTTTCTAATATCAAAACCTATATAAATTAGAAGAAAAAATATTAAATAAGCTACGTTTCTATGTATAAATTGAACGACACTTCTATCATTAAAATTTAAAAATTCTCTGTAATCTTTAAAATTAATATCATTAGGAAAATAAGACCCATTCATTAATGGCCAAGTTTGATAAATTTTTCCTGCATCCAAGCCAGATACAAAAGCTCCAAGTATAATTTGTAAAAAAATTAAAAATAAATAAACTTTTATAGAATTAAATTTAGAATTGTTTATAAAAAAATTTTTATTAGAATTAGTTTTAAAATTAAGGTAATACCATGTCAAACTTGTTAAAATTATAAAAGCTATAAATAAATGTGCTGAAAGCCTAAAATGACTTACATCTACCCTATCAACTAAACCACTAGCAACCATATACCACCCTATAAATCCCTGAAAGCATACTAGTAAAAATATAGTGTATAAATTTTTTAGTTTTTTAAAACCAATTTTAAAAGAAAAAAAGATTAATGGTAAAATTAATGCTAAACCTATTATTCTTCCTAAAATCCTATGTATCCATTCCCACCAAAAAATTACTTTAAACTCATTAATAGTCATAGAATAATTTTGTAATTTGAATTCTGGTATAGCTTTGTACAAATCAAAATAATAAATCCAATCTTGTTGAGATATAGGAGGTATTATACCAGAAAAAAGTTGCCATTTAGTTATTGAAAGACCTGAGTCAGTTAGTCTTGTTAATCCTCCAACTATAATCATTAATCCTATTAACAAGATTAAAAGTATTAACCAGTTACGAAAGAATTTATTGTATTTTTCATCTAAAATAATATTCATAAACAAAGTATATAATTAAATTTAAAAATGAATATAATATTAATGTCGCTATGAAAAATAAAAAGATCGTTTTAATCAGAAAAAAACTAGATAAATTAGATTTAAAAATGCTAGGTTTAATAAAAAAAAGAAGCATTTTAGTTAATAAAATTTTAAGAGAAAAAAAATATAAAAAACAAATAATTGACAAAAAAAGAATAAAAGTAATTCTAAAAAAAATTAAGGCAGAAGCTAATAAAAGAAACCTAGATCCAAAAATAACAAATACTATATGGAAAGCAATGATTAGATCTTTTATTAATTACGAATTCAGAAACTTTAAAAAAAAATAAATTATTTACTATGAGGTGGTAATTTTTTCTCTACGAAAAATTCATGCTTCCTAGTATTAGGATTATACTTCTTTAGTTTTAGTTTATCTTTAGCCTTCTCACCTTTTGTGGGTTTTTTTGCATAATAAATAAATTTACTATCTGGATTGCTTTCAGGAACCATCCTTACTTTAATGTGAGATTTTTTTGCCATACTTTTTAATTTTCTTTAGTTTTTCTAATATTTTTTTACTTTTATCTTTAATGACTTCTTTATGGTAATCAGCTTTTAAACTATAAGAATTATAATCGTCAAGACTATTTATATTAGAAGTAAGAACATTTTTAACTCCATTTATAGTCATTCCTTTATCTTTAAGGAGAAATTTAATTAATTTAATGACGTTTATTTGTTTTCTTGAATAGTATCTTCTGTTTTTAATAATTATTGGTTTTATTTGTTTAAACTCTTTTTCCCAATATCTCAATATATAATTAGATGGTTTTTTTGTCTTAATATTTACTATTTTTAATAATTTAGATAATTCAGATATATTTATTAGTTTGTCCATTTAAATATTATTAATTTTTTTATTAAAATTATAAGAAATTTTAAAACTTAAGGATTTTCTTGCATTAATTAAGTAAGATTTTTTATTTTTAGGATTTCGACCTATTCTTTCATCTTTATTAGTAATACTAAAAGATCCAAAGTTTTTGATATTAATTTCATCTTTTTTAATTAAATCTTTTAATATGATAATAAGATTATCAGTTATTTTATCAGTGTAAGATTTGGAAAGACCTATTTTTGAATTTATTTTTTTTGATATATCTTTCTTAGTTAACTGAGTTTTTCTAATCTTTAACATCTAAATGACTTAAATTATTATTTATTTGATGCATTAAGTTACCCTTTATTATTCTATAGCATAAATCTATGGAATAATAAAAACCAATAGCATCAGTTCCCCCATGACTTTTTACTACTGGACCATTTAAACCTAAAAATATTGCCCCGTTATATTTTCTTGGGTCAAGTTGAGACTTAAATTTTTTAAGTGAGAAATAAGAAAATATTAGAGATAATTCAGAAAATATATTTTCAGTTAAAGATTTTTTTAAACTATCAGTAAGAAATTTTGCTGTTCCCTCAGCAGTCTTAAGAGCTACATTTCCAGTAAATCCATCTGTCACTATTACATTACTTTCACCATCCATAATTTTGTTACCTTCTATGTATCCATTAAAGATAAAATTTTGATCATTACTTAATCTTTTAAGCTCTGCATAAGTTTTTTTTAATACCTCAGTACCTTTTATTTCTTCAGAACCTATATTTAAAAGCGCAACATTAGGTTTTTGTTCAGGAAAAATTGATTTATATAAAGCAGAACCCATTTCTGAAAAATCAATTAAATTTTTTTCATTGCACTCGATATTCGCTCCTAAATCTAAAACTACGCTCATTCCTTTTTTGCTAGGCCATAAACCTGCTAATGCAGGTTTACTTACTTTATTCATCATCTTTAAAATCATTTTAGATATTACAAAAAGAACACCTGTATTCCCCGCAGATAAGCTGATATCAGCATCTCCATCGATTTGATCCTTGATAGAATTCCACATGCTAGTGTTTTTTGAATTTTTAATTGCGGTCAAAGGAGTTTCTTCATCAGATACTACTCCTTCAGAATGAATAACCTTAACTAAATCATCTTTTATATTTAGTTTTTTAATTTCTTCGTCTATATCTTTTTTATTACCGTATAAATGAATTACAAAATCTTTTTTTAATTTATTTTTTTGTAAAAAAATATTTAAACCTTCAATATTTTTTTTTGGTGCATTGTCACCCCCCATTGCATCAATGGCAATAGTAATTTTTTTTTTCATTTTAATCGATTAGATATCTAATATTTTTTTTCCGTTATAGTAACCGGATTTTAAATCTATATGATGTGAAAGTTTATATTCACCACTTTTTTTATCTTCTACAATATTTATAGATGAAAGTTTATGATGAGATCTTCTCATCTTTTTTCTTGAAATTGATGTTTTTCTTTTTGGTACAGCCATTATGTTACCTTAAATTTTATGGCATCTTTTATCATAGTTTTAGGGTTTAATTCAAAACAAAAATGATAAAATTTTGTAAAATATTGAGCAAAAAGGTCATATTTATCTAAGTTTGAATCTTGTAAATATTCAAAATACTTTAAAACTAAATCTTTATTAATCTCAAAGTCATTATTTGATTTATTTATTTTTAATAAAATATCATAAAAAATTTTATTCATATCCTTCATTTTTTTATTAACACTTACGTCCCCAAAACCTAATTCACGCAAATCATTCTCAATACAGTGAAAAAAATGATCGTAATTTTTTTGAGGAAAATTAACTTTTTTAATTTTAAATACTGTTAATATAATGGAAAAATGAAAAAAAGTTAGATAAATTCTTGTTTCAAATGTATCTTTTAACTTTATTTTGTTATAAAAAAATAAATTTCGAGACAAAAATAGCAATGTATTATAAAATTGGTAATTATGTTTGTTTGCTTTAAAAATCATTTTAAAAGATTATTTATATTTTTATTCATTATCTTAACAGCTTGTCAATTACAAGAACCTACAAAAAATCATGGAATAGTTTTTCTTGAAAATAGAGCTAAACAATTGATAATAAACAAGAGCAACAAAAATGATGTTATCAAAATAATAGGTCAACCACACTCTATGTCAATAAGCGATGATAACGTATGGATATATCTAGAAAGAACCTTAACTAAGGGAAAATATCATAAATTGGGTCAACATGTGCTTAAAAAAAACAACACTTTAGTGTTAAAATTCGATAAATTTGGAATTTTAAAAGATAAAAAAATTTATAATAAAGATAATACAAACAAAGTTGCGTTTAGTGAAAAAAAAACAAAAAATGAGCTAAGCAAAAAAAGTTTTGTTGAATCTTTTTTATCTAGCGTTAAGCAAAAAATGTACGGTAATAGAAAATAAATTAGTGTGCAATTACAGCTAATAAAAGAAGTGCTACTATATTTGTAATTTTGATCATCGGATTTACAGCAGGTCCAGCGGTGTCTTTATAAGGATCTCCCACAGTGTCGCCAGTAACAGCTGATTTATGAGCTTCAGAGCCTTTGCCACCAAAATTTCCATCTTCTATATATTTTTTAGCATTATCCCAAGCTCCTCCTCCTGCTGTCATTGATACGGCTACAAACAATCCAGTTATAATCACTCCTAATAACATGGCTCCCAAAGATGAAAGTGCAGCCTCAAGACCACCTATTTGCAATATTACAAAATATAAAATAATCGGTGACAAAACCGGCAGTAATGAAGGTATAATCATTTCTTTAATTGCTGCTTTTGTTAGTAAATCAACTAATCTGCCGTAATCAGGTTTTCTTTTACCCTTCATAATTCCAGGAATTTTTTTGAACTGTCTTCTTACTTCAATTACAACGGCACCACCAGCTCGTCCTACAGCTTGCATGCCCATAGAACCAAACAAATAAGGTAACATTCCACCAATTAAAAGTCCTGCAACTACAAATGGATTAGATAAATCAAAAGTTACATTTACGCCTTCTAAAGTAGAATTCTTAACAGTAGAAAAATATTTTATATCTTCAGTATAAGCAGCAAATAAAACTAAAGCACCAAGACCCGCAGACCCAATTGCATAACCTTTGGTTACAGCTTTTGTAGTATTTCCTACAGCATCAAGTGCATCAGTAGTTTTTCTTACATTTTTAGGAAGTTTTGACATTTCTGCTATTCCCCCAGCATTATCAGTAACAGGACCATAGGCATCTAAAGCAACTACCATTCCAGTTAATGCTAACATGGATGTAACGGCTATCGCAATTCCATAAAGTCCTGCTAAATTATTTGTATATAAAATTCCTGAAACTATTATTAGTGCTGGTATAGCTGTTGCTTCCATTGAAACTGCTAAACCTTGGATAACATTAGTTCCATGTCCTGTTGTAGATGATTTAGCTACAGATTGAACAGGTCTATAATTTGTTCCTGTATAATACTCTGTAATCCAAATTAACAAACCAGTAATTACAAAACCTACTACTCCACAAATATAAAGATTTAAACCTGAAAAACTTTTTCCATTATTGTTATAAATTTCATTCAGTCCCAATATTGAGTCTGTTACGGGATATAAAATAAATAGTGAAGTTACTGCTGTAACAACAAAGCCTTTATAAAGAGCGCCCATAATATTCTTGCTTTTTCCTAGTTTTACAAACCATGTACCTATTATAGACGTAATAATACAAGATCCTCCAATTGCTAAGGGATAAATCATTAAATTGTAGTCTGTAGGAAAAAATATTGAAGAAAGAACCATAGTAGCAACTATAGTAACTGCATAAGTTTCAAATAAATCTGCAGCCATTCCTGCACAATCTCCAACGTTATCTCCCACATTGTCTGCAATTACAGCTGGATTTCTTGGATCATCCTCTGGAATACCAGCCTCAACCTTACCAACTAAATCAGCTCCAACGTCTGCTCCTTTGGTAAATATACCTCCACCTAATCTTGCAAAAATTGAAATCAATGAAGCACCAAAACCTAAAGCTACTAAAGCATTAATTATTTCTCTACTGTCTACTTCTAATTTTATTAAAATTATATAATAAATTGTAATAGCTAATAATGCTAAACCAGCAACTAATAAACCAGTTATAGCTCCAGATTTAAAAGCGATTGTTAAGCCAGCTTGTAAACTTTTTCTAGATGCTTCTGCAGTTCTTACATTTGCTTTCACAGAAATTAACATTCCTACATATCCAGCTACTCCTGATAAAAATGCTCCTATAAAATAACCTAAGCCAACTAAGTAACTAAAAAAATATGTTACAATTCCTAATACAATGATACCAACTATAGCAATTGTTTTGTATTGACGGTTTAGATATGCCTTAGCACCTATTTGAATTGCTTCGGCTATTTCTTGCATTCTATTATTACCTGGACTTGATGAAAGAATTTGACCTGATAATAAATAACTATATGCAACAGCAAGAATTCCTGTAAATGATATTAAATATAATAGTTCTAAATAATTAATCATAATTAAAAAGGATAAATGCCAAAAATATTTAAAAAAGGCAAGTTAAACTTATCATTTATAAAGGAAAAAATCTCTGTAAATCAATCTTTTCTTATAAGCTTTGATAACTTATCTAAAATAGCATTAAGATAACTAATTTGGGACTTTTCCAAAAAGAATTCTGATGCTTTTACGTATTCACTAATAACTACATTCTTTGGTGTGTTGTGTTTAAAAATCAACTCAAAAACTGCAGAAAATAATATGATTTTTAACAACTTATCTGTTTTCTCTAAATTAATATCTTTGTCTAAATGCTTAATAATGGTCTCTTCAATTAAGTCTTTTCTTTCTAAAGTCCCCTCAGTAACATCTTTGATAAATTTCTTATATTGGCTTTTAGAATAACTAATTTGTTCATCTGGATTCATTAAATGACCGTATATTTTTTGAATTACTCTAATTCTTGGGCTAGAGTCTAATTTATTATTTTGAGAAATCATTTAATAGTTCTAATAATTGAATATAATTTAGCTTTTTTTTTTGACACTTTTTGATCAGAGTCAGGATTTAAAACATCTAAAATTGCTTCTACAGCCTCTTTTCCTTTATGTTCTCTTTTTTCTGCTTGATTAAAATCCAAACATGTTAAAATTGCATTACCAATTGGTTTCTTATGTAATATTGATAATTCCATTATGCCATTTGTTATAGCTTGAGATATAAGATTAAAATTAGGAGTTTCACCTCTAATTATAATACCTATAGCAATAGCAGCATCAAATTTTTTTATATTTCTAGCAATAGTTACAGGTATTTCAAAGGCCCCGTTACAGGATATCGTTTTAACATTCGTCTCAAAATTTACTTTTCTTCTGTCTAATTCACTACAAGCAGATACATACAAGCCTTCAGGATTATTATATTTTGATCTAACAATTAAAATCTTGGGTTTTTTTTTCATTTAATAATTTCTTGTTTTGTAATCTTTATACCATATCCTTTAAGTGCAATTATACGTTTTTTAGTTCTAGAAACTAATATCATATTTCTTATTCTTAATTCTTTAATTATTTGAGCTCCAATACCATAATATCTAAGTATTTTGTTATTTTCTGACGATGCAGGATTGAGATTGGTTCCTTTAATAAGAATTAAAGCAAAATTGTTGTATTTATTTAAGTGTTTTAAAGAATTTTTATAAATATCTTTATTAAAGTTAATAAAACTATTCAAAACATTAGTAGATATAACTCTAACTCTTGAGGCTTTGTTTTTATTAAATTTACCTTTAGTTATTGCATAATGTTCTGAGCCATCTAATTTATTTCTAAAAGTTTTTAAATCAAAACTACCATATTTTTTAATTTTTATCTTTTTGTTTAAAATACATTTAATAAGCTTTTCATTTCTTAGTCTATGAGAAATCAAATCTTCAATTTTTGCTATTTTTAGTCTATGTTTTTTTGCAAAAATAATTAAATCTTTATAACGGGCCATAGTGCCATCCTCGTTCATAACTTCACAAATTACTGCACTCGGATTTAATTTTGCTAATTTTGAGATGTCGACTGATGCCTCAGTGTGCCCTGCTCTTTCAAGAACTCCTCCATCTTTAGCAACTAAGGGAAAGACATGTCCGGGAGAAACAATGCTATTTCTGTTTGAACTCGGTTTGATCGCAACTTTAATTGTTTTTGCTCTATCATGTGCAGAGATACCTGTAGTTACACCTTTTTTAGACTCTATCGAAATTGTAAAAGCAGTTTGAGTTCTAGATTTATTAATTGATGACATTAAAGGTAAATTTAATCTTTTAACTTTTTTTGAAGTTAGAGCTAAACAGATCAAACCCCTTCCATGTTTAGCCATAAAATTAATATTTTTTGAATTACATTTTGAGCCAGGAATAACCAAATCGCCTTCATTTTCACGATCACCGTCATCTACAAGAATAAACATTTTACCTTTTTTTGCGTCACGCAAGATTTCATTTATTTGTGAAAATGCTTTTTTTTTCATTAATTTGATAATTTTATTATATATTTAGCAAAAATATCTAATTCTACATTTACTATATCTTTGCTGCTTAAATTCTTTAAGTTAGTAAGTTTTAAAGTGTGAGGTATTACATTAATTTCAAAAAAACCCTTAGCAACTTTAGAAATAGTTAATGAAACTCCATTAATAGAAATAGAAGCTTTTTCAATTAAATATTTATTTAACCTTTTATTATCTAATTCTAATTTTATTATCCAAGTCTTATCAACTATAGTTATTTTCTTGATTTTAGCTGTTGAGTCAACATGTCCTTGAACATAATGACCAGAAATTTTTTGGCCATTTAGTAAAGATTTCTCAATATTGATATGTTTACCTATTATAGCATATTTAAAATTTGATCTTCTAATAGTTTCTTTCGATAAGTAAAATAAGAAAGATTTTTTTTTAATTCTTATTAAAGTTAAACAAACTCCATCACAACATACAGACTCACCTATATCAGATTTTTTAAATTTTATATCTGATTCAATTTCAATTACAAGACTACCAGATATATATCTTGGGCTTCTTCTAATACTTTTAACTATTCCTTTATTATAAATTACACCATTAAACATTATTTAATTTTGATTTTGTAAAGTTTATCTCCATTCAAGTTTACATTAATTTTGTTTTTTAAATTAAGTCTTTTAAGAAAAACATTTGAGGTATTATTTGTACCTCGTCTTCCTAATTTAGTAGATGATTGAAACATATATAAATTAAAAATTAATCTATCTTTTAATAATTTTCTTAAAAAAATTAAACCACTTTCTACTAAAATTCTATTATAACCATATTTCCTTAAAATTTTAAATAGATTTATAAAATCTTTTTTATTTTTTAAGGAATTAATTAAAATAATTTTTACACCTCGTCTTTTAAGATGAGAAGTCATCTTGTTATTATTTGTTGATGTAACAACAGTAATACTTCGTTCATTATTCATTTTGAATAAATCAAGATTAGTTTTAATTTTAAGTTTCATGTCAATTATTATTAAATCTGGCTTGCTAGTATTAAAGCCATTTAATCGGCAATTAAGCAATGAATTATCTTTAATGATCGATTTTGAAGTAGATACAATAGCATCATACTCTGATCTAACTAAATGACTTCGGTTTCGAGAAAAAGAATTAGTTATCCATTTTGCCTTTTTATCAATTGTAAAATAATCTTTTGATATTGCGATTTTTGCATCAACAAATGGAACCTCACTTTTCTTAGTTAGAAAATAACTTTGATAAAAATTCCTGAAATTGTTGTTAAATTTTCTGTAAACTTTAATCTTTTTGTTTGCTAATTTTCTTTTAATTTTTTTAGCTGTTCTTATATCTTTGTCATAAAATGAAAAAAAAACTCGTCTAATTCCTTTTTTTGAAATAATATCAGCGCAAGGAGGAGTCAAACCGTAATGAGTGCACGGTTCCATAGTTACGTATAAATCTGAATTTTTAAAATTTTTTTTATATTTCAAAGCATTAAATTCAGCATGAGGTCTTCCATTAACTGATGTATATCCTGTTGAAATAACTGAGTTATTTTTTACTACCACACATCCCACTGAAGGATTTAAACCAGTTTTACCTAGATTAATTTTAGCTAAATTAAAGGCTAATTTTAAGAAATTCTTATGATTTGTTTTCATCTAAATTGCCAACAAACTGTTCAAAATCTTTTGCTTCTTTAAAGTTTTTGTAAACTGAAGCAAAACGAACATAGGCAACTTTATCTAAGCTAGACAAACCTTCCATAATAAATTTTCCAATAGTAGAAGTTGGAATTTCACTTTCTCCTAAGCCTTCTAAGTTTCTAACTATTTTAGAAATAAATTTTTCAATTGTTTCGGAGTCTATTGGCCTTTTTCTAGTTGCAATTCTTATTGATTTTGAAATTTTATCTCTATCAAAAGGTTCTTTTTTACCTTTATCTTTAATTACTGTAAGTTCTTGAAATTGAACTCTTTCAAAAGTTGTAAATCTCTCTTTTCTTTCACAACCACATAGTCTTCTTCTTCTAATAGCTGTACCGTCTTCTGTTGGTCTAGAGTCTACTACTGAAGTATCTTTTTCTCTGCAAAATGGACAAAGCATAGTTATTTATTTGTATTCAATCACTATATATAGGGAAAGAAGTGCAAAGATCAATCACCTCTTTTTGTACTTCTTTTTCTATTTTTGAGTTATTTGCAGGATTTTTACTTAAACCATTCAGAACTTTTGAAATTAAATCAGCTATTAATCTAAATTCGTTAGGACCAAATCCTCTTGTAGTACATGCTGGTGTTCCAAGTCTAATTCCTGAAGTTATCATCGGACTTTGTGTATCAAAAGGGATTCCATTTTTGTTGCAAGTTATATTCGCACGAACTAGAGAAGCTTCAGCATCTTTACCAGTAATACTAAAATCTCTTAAATCCACTAGCATTAAATGTGTATCTGTACCTCCAGAAAATATTTTAAAACCATTTTTAACTAATGTGTCAGATAAAATTTTTGCGTTGTTAATTACATTTTTTGAATAATTTTTAAATTCATCAGATAAAGCTTCTTTAAAACAAACAGCTTTAGCAGCAATTACATGCATTAGAGGTCCACCTTGAAGACCTGGAAAAATTGCACTATTAAACTTTTTAATTAAGTCTTCATTATTAGTAAGTATAATCCCTCCTCTTGGTCCTCTTAATACTTTATGTGTAGTGGATGTTACAACATCTGCGTATTTTATTGGATTAGGATAAACACCGCCAGCTACAAGACCAGAAAAATGGGCCATGTCTACCAACAAATAAGCTTTTACTTTGTCGCAAATTTCTCTAAACTTTTTAAAATCAATAACTCTTGAATATGCGCTTCCTCCAGCAATAATTAACTTAGGTTTATTTTCTAGCGCCAATTTTTCAATATTTGCATAATCAATTAATCCAGTTTTTTTATCAACATCGTAATGAATAGCATTAAACCATTTTCCTGATTGAGCAGGTTTAGCACCATGTGTAAGGTGGCCTCCTGAATTTAAACTCATACCTAAAATTGTATCACCGGGTTTAATTAAAGCTAAGTATACGGCTCCGTTAGCTTGTGCTCCTGAATGTGGTTGAACATTAGCAAAATTACAATTAAATAATTTTTTTGCACGTTCTATTGCTAGTGATTCTGAAAGATCTACATGTTCACAACCTCCATAATATCTTTTTCCAGGATAACCTTCAGCATATTTATTTGTTAGTACAGATCCTTGTGCATCTAGTACAGCTTTCGAAACAATATTTTCTGAAGCGATTAATTCAATATGATTTTGTTGCCTGGTAAATTCATTTTTTACAGACTCATAAAGTTCTTTATCTGAGTCTTTTAAACTAGATTTAAAAAAACTATTTATAAACTTGTTAACTTTTATTACTGTAGACATTTTATAATCTTTAAATTTTTCTAACTCTTCTTAGGTGTCTTCCACCTTCAAATTTAGTTTCTAGAAAAGTATATACTAATTTTAAGGCAACACTTTTCTTAGTTAATCTTGAACCAATAGCTATAATATTAGCATTATTATGTTGTCTAGACAATCTTGTTGATTTTAAATTGTAGCATACTGCAGCACGAATTTTTTTGTTTTTATTGGCACTTATAGCCATACCAGTTCCAGAACCACAAACTAATATACCTACTTGGCTTTTTTTCATTTTTACTCTGTTAGATACTTTTTTTGCGTAATCTGGATAATCTACTGAATTGTCATTCATTGGACCAAGATCAATTATTGAAATATTTCTATTGATTAAAAAATCTTTGATATTTTCTTTTAGTCTGAAACCAGCGTGATCAGATGCAATACAAACTGTTTTAAATAAAGATTTCAAAACTACTTAAATGGATTTTCTAGAACACAAGCTACTAAATGAACTCTAGATTGTTCACCACCATTAAAAAAATTATGATATTTAGTATTATTAGTTATTGTTACATGCCCATCTGCGGGTAAATGTTTTGCAACATTTTCTATAACCATAGAACAACCTAGATTAGTTATAATAGGAATATGTAGTCTCGGCTCAGGATCCTTATGCCAACTTAAAGTCGATCTTGGTTCTTTTAATAAAAGCCTTACCCTTCCTAGCTTAAATTTTTTACTTAAAGTTTTATAAACTTCATCAAAATACGTGTTTTTAAATTCTGGCAAAAGTTCAGTGTATTTAGACTCGTCTATTGGGATATCTCTTTTAACCTCTTTTCCGCTTTCATCTGCTATAGTCCAATACACTCCTCTTACGTTGTGACCTTTAGTTGAGTCTTTATCATTTGGAATTTGATTCAAAGAAATAGCACCAAAATTAGAAACGCCTTTTGGTGAAGAAAAACCTTTTTTCTTCAAAAGAGTATCTAAATCTCTTCTTAATTTTTTAATATCAAATTTTAAATTTGGAACTTGATAGAAATCTGAATAATTTAACTGGGTCATGTATCCTTTTTAGATTACTATATTGTTTAATTATAATATAATATTTGTCGCATCAAACAAAATTTAATAAACTTATATACTTATATACATGAAGATAGTAGGCAAATTTCCGAGCACAAGATTGCGAAGAGTTCGCAATACAGCTTGGATAAGAAGACTCGTATCGGAAAATAATTTAAGCATTAATGATTTAATATTACCAATTTTTGTTAGGGATGGTAAAAACAAAGTGGAGTCTATTAAGTCCATGCCTGGTGTCTACAGGTACTCTGTAGACAAGCTAAATCTTATAATGAGCAAAGCTAAAAAACACAAAATCCCAATGGTGGCTTTATTTCCTTATACTCCAAAAAATAAAAAAAACAAAAATGGTTCAGAAGCTCTAAATGAAAATAATTTAATCTGTAGATCTATAAGATTTATTAAAAAGAAGTTTACTGGTATTGGAGTAATGTGCGATGTTGCTTTAGACCCATATACTTCTCATGGTCATGACGGAGTTATAATTAATAAAAAAATCGATAATGATGAGACAATTAAAATTCTGGTTAAACAAGCATTGTTACAAGCAAAGATGGGTTGTGATGTCATTGCGCCTTCAGACATGATGGATGGTAGAATTGGTATAATCAGAAAATCTTTAGATAAAAATGGTTTTCAAAATGTAAGTGTACTATCTTATGCAGTAAAATATGCTTCGAGTTTTTATGGACCATTTAGAGATGCGGTCGGTTCAAAAGCTAATTTAAAATCAGACAAAAAAACTTATCAAATGAATTTTAAAAATTCGAATGAGGCTTACAGAGAAGTTGGATTAGATATTAAAGAAGGTGCTGATATGGTTATGGTAAAACCAGGCTTACCATATTTAGACATTATCAAAAATATCAAAGATAATTTTAAGATCCCTGTATTTGCTTATCAAGTATCTGGTGAGTATAGTTTAATAAAGATTGGTATTAAAAATAAACTAATAAATGAAGAGTCAATATTAGAGAGTCTTATGGCTTTTAAAAGAGCAGGAGCTTCTGCTATAGTAACATATTTTGCTCTAGATATAGCAAAAAAGCTAAATAATTCTAACTAAAATAATTTTCTAATAAAATTCTAGATTTAGGAAACACTAAATTATTTGGAATAAAGAATTTATTCAATAAAACACTTCTAGTAAAAATTAAGGATTTTTTGATCAAAAGTTTTTTAATTTCACTTGGTATAGTTTCTTTTATTAAAAATATAGGTACTTCGTAATAATATTCATCTATCTTAATTTTTTTTAAGTTATTGATATCATCATTAGGTTCACTAAATATAGATAAATTCGTATCATACCCCAGTTCTTTGATGAGATTAATTTCAAAAAAAATATAAAGAATAATCCAATTATCTAAGTTAATTGTGTTTATTAATTTTTCAAATGTTTTATATAAATTTTTGTACGGTTGAGACTCTGGTAGAAGAGAATTTAATAATGAACATAAAGAAATTAAAGCAGATGTTCTTTCTTTATCATTAAAATAGATTGGGGTAATAGCTTTAATTAATTCAGTTTTAAAATAGCCAATTTTATTTTCATTTTTAGAATTATTAAAAATAAATAACTTATTAGAAATTTGTAAATAATTTCTAATTTTTCTAGAGTTTCCCCCATAAACAATTCCACCAACCTTTCCCCTATTTGGTGTAAAAACATTTATGATATTAGCATTTTCTCTAAACTTTCTTTTTGATAGAAGAAAACATTCGTCTTCCCAGTTCATACAACCTCGAGGAATTTTAATAGTTTAAGTGCAGCATTTTGTTGAGCGCTTTTTTTTGAATTACCGGTTCCTGTAGCTTTTTTAGTATTTGGTATTTCTACATCTGTTTTAAATAATGGTTTATGTTGAGGTCCTGTTTTTTTATAAAATGTATATTTAGGTAATATTTTAAATCTTTTTAAGCTATATTCCTGTAATTGAGTTTTTGAATCAATCAATGGCATGGTTGAATTATTTAATTGTGTTTTCCAGAAATTTAAAACAAATTTTTCTGCAGATTTAAAACCAGTATCTAGATAAATTGCTCCAATCAAAGCCTCTAAGCAGTCGCTTGTAATCTTTTCTTCAGACCTATCTAGAAGTTTTTGTGAAGATCCTAATATAATAAATTTTCTGATATTGATTTTTTTTGCAATATAAGAACAAGTTTTTCTATTAACTAGATTTGAAAGTTTTTTATCAATTATACCTTCTTTTTCTTCTGGATAAGTCTCAATTAATTTTTTTGATATTATTAAACCTAATACTCGATCACCTAAAAATTCTAATTTTTCATTATTATTTTCATTATCAAAACTTTTATGTATCATGGATTGATGAAGTAAATCAGAATTTTTAAAATTATACTTTATAATTATTTCTAATTCCTTAATTGAGTTATTCATTTTATTCTTTTAAATAATCTATCTATTCTAAATGAATTATTTAAATTCCAAAATTTTAAAAGGCTTCCTTTATTAGTATCATTAGAAAAAAAAATTATACGTGCCTTTCCAACTAAGTTAACAAAATTTACATAGCCAATATTGTTAAATCTACTGTCTCTAGAACAATCTCTATTGTCTCCTAATAAAAAAAAATGATTTTCAGGTACTTTAAATTTTTTAGTATTTTGAGTTGTGCCTATTTTATTATAAATAGCTATATGTTTAGTTCCGTTAGGTAGAGTTTCTTCATATTTATCAACTTCAAATAAAACTTTACCACATCTTGCTAGATCATTTGTTTCAATTTTTTTTCGTATAATCTTTTGATTATTTATAAAAATATCTCCTTCTATAAATTGTATTTCATCACCTGGAAGTCCAATTAATCTCTTTATAAAATCTGTTCTATTATCTTCAGGAGTTTTAAAGACTACAGAATCTCCTTGTTTAGGTTCTTTATAATTAATCCGTTCTTTAAATATATTTGGACTGAATGGAAAAGAATGTCTGCTAAAACCATAGGTATATTTAGAAACAAAAATTCTATCCCCTACTAGTAATGTGGGCTCCATTGAAGAAGAAGGAATATAAAAAGGTTGAAAAAACAACGATCTAATAAAAACAGCTATTATTAAAGCGCCTATTATTGTTTTAATGTTTTCCAATATAGAGGTAATTATGTTTTTTTTATTCATACAGAAATCACAACAGTTGCTACTGCAAATGGTTTATCATCAGATAGGGATAAGAAAATATTAAATTTTTTTTTTTTTAGAATTTTGTTAACTACTTTCTTAGTATTACCTAATAATTTAATACTGGGTTTTCCTGATTTAATATTATGCACAATAATTTCATTAAAATTTATACCCTTTGAAATTCCAGTGCCTATTGCCTTTGAGAAAGCTTCTTTTGCTGCAAATCTTTTTGCATAACAATTTGCTTTATTAAATTGATTATTGCACTTTTTAACCTCATTTTTGTTAAATAATCTATTTATTAAATTTTTATTATTTAAAGATTTTTTTATTCTATTGATGTTTGCTATGTCTGTACCTATTCCGTAAATTTTCATTATCTAATGATCTTTTTAAATTGTTTAATAGTTTTGGCTAATCCTATAAATATTGACTCTCCAATTAAAAAATGACCAATATTAAATTCCCTTATACCTTTCGTGTTAGATAGAATTTTAGCTGATTTATAAGTTAAGCCATGTCCTGCATGAACTTCTAAACCAATCTTGTTACCAAATGAAACTGCTTTTTTTATCTTATTTAATTCATTCTTAAAACTTTTTTTTTCATTAACCAATTTACAAAATTTTCCTGTATGAATTTCTATACAATCAGCTTTTAATAATTTAGCTAATTTTATATCTGATATTTTAGGCTCTATAAATAAACTTACTCTTGATTTATTTTTTTTTAGTTTATAAATCAATTTCTTTAAAAAATTTTTTTTAAAATTTAAGTTTAAGCCTCCTTCAGTAGTAATTTCTTTTCTTTTTTCAGGCACAATACAAATAAAAGGAGGTGTATGTTTTAAAGCTATTTTTAACATCTCATTTGTCGCTGCTATTTCTAAATTCAAAGGGATTTTTAATTTTGAAATAATAGAATAAAGGTCCCCATCATTAATATGTCGTCTATCTTCTCTTAAATGAATTGTTACGGAGTCAGCGCCATACTTTTGTGCTAAAATAGCTGCTGTTAATGGACTTGGATATTTTTCTCCTCGAGCATTTCTAACAGTTGCAACATGATCTATGTTTACTCCCAGTCTAATTTTTTTCATTATAGATTTCTGCTGCCTGGCTTAACAGCTTGAATTGAAGAAAGACTTTTGGGCAAATTTTCTTTTGTATAAGTTGGAATATCTAGTTCTATTTGTGAAATAATGTTTCCCTTTATCGATGATTTTCCTCTTGACCTGTCAATAATACATGCGTAACCAACTAATTTCGCACCTGCTTTATTAACTAATTTTGAGCATTCTAAACTAGACTTACCAGTAGTAATTACATCTTCTACGACAAGAACTTTATTATTTTTCTTTATTGAAAAATCTCTTCTTAATTTAAATTCACCGTTTACTCTTTCTGAAAAAATAGTTTCTTTATTTAGTATTCGTCCAATATCATAACCAATGATAATACCTCCCATTGCTGGTGATAGAATTAAATCAAAGTCTTTAAAAGAAGATTTTATTTTTTCTGCCAGGGAATTACAAATTAGATTAGCTTTTTCAGGTTTGCTAAGTAATTGTGCGCATTGAACATATGATGGGCTATGTAAACCTGATGACAATATAAAATGTCCTTCTATTAAGGCTTTACTTTCTTTTAAAATTTTCAAAGATTCTTCGTATGAAAGCATTTTTTTTCTGTTTATGGCGAATTATTCTAAAATTAAAATTGTTTTGTTTTATTTGACTTATCAAGTTTGTAAAGTTTTTTAAATCTTTTATTTGTATATCGAAAGAAAACTGTAAATAATCTTTTTTTTTCTTTAACATTTCTACATTTAAGATGTTTCCTTTATTAATTCCAATTAGAGAACTTATATTACCAAGAACTCCTGGCTTATGAGGTAAATCTACGACAATAGTACTAGTATAATTTTTATCTTTAGGTTTTGAATTCTCTAAAGATTTATCTTGCCAATAACGTCTTATTGATGCTCTTGCTTTTCCAGTTTTAGATGAAGATAACCAATGGAGTGATGGAGAAGCATTTTTAGAAGTTACAATTTCGACCATGTCACCATTATTTAAATTAGTTTGTAATGTAGATTCTCTTCCATTTATATTACATCCAACTGCACTCTCTCCTATTTTGGTATGGACAGCATAAGCAAAATCAATAGGTGTAGCGTATTTTGGTAATTTAATTACAGCACCCTTAGGAGTAAAACAAAAAACATTTTCTTGAAACATTTGAAGTTTGGTAAATTCATAGTAATGTTCAGGGCTATTTCCTGTTTCAATAATTTCTACTAAATCTCTTAACCAATCGTATTCTTTCCAAGATAATTCTGAAAATTTTTCTGAGGATTTATATTTCCAGTGAGAAGCTATTCCTCTTTCGGCAAATTCATGCATTTCATTTGTTCTAATTTGAATTTCAATTCTATTTTTCTTTGGTCCAATAATTGAAGTATGAATTGATCTATATTTATTTATTTTGGGAGTTGAAATATAATCTTTAAATTTACCAGGTATGGCTGAAAACTTACTATGAAATATTCCAAGTGCTTTATAGCATTCATCGATATCATTAACTAAAATTCTAAATCCGATTATATCAGTGAGTTGTTCTAAGGATATTTTTTTGTTTTGAATCTTTCTCCATATTGAAAAAGGAGTTTTTTCTCTTCCAGTAATTGTTGCATTAACTCCATTATCTTTTAATAAAAGAATTAATTCAGCTGCTATCAATTTAAAAGTGTCTTCTCTGTTACTTTTAATAAATTTTAATCTATCTAATATCAGATCTCTAGCTGGTTTGTTTAAAACAGAAAAAGAAAGATCCTCTAATTCATCTCTTATCCTATTCATTCCCATACGATCTGCTAATGGTGCATAAATTTCCATAGTTTCTTTAGCTTTTCTAATTATTTTTTCTTTATCTTTAACAAAATTAATTGTTCTCATGTTATGAAGTCTGTCTGCTAATTTAACAAGCAAAACTCTTATATCTTTTGATGTGGCTAATATTAATTTTCTAAAGTTCTCTGCTTTTGAATTATTTGAAGCTTTGTCTTCTAATGCTGACAACTTGGTTACTCCATCAACTAAATTAGCAACTTCTTCACCAAACTCTTTTCGTACAGTTTCATAAGTAACATTCGTATCTTCGATTGTATCATGCAATAAACCAGTAGTAATTGTAGCGCTATCAAGTTTTAATTCTGTTAAAATATTTGCTACTGCAACGGGATGAATAATGTATGGAACACCCTCGTCTCTTCTTTGATTTTGATGAGCGTTTAAAGCAAAGTTGTAAGCTTTATTCAAAGACTTTGAATTTAAAAATTTGTTATATGATTTAATTTTATCAATTAATTCACTATTATTAATCATAATCAGATAATAACACTTTTACGCAATCTTGTAATCTCTATCCTCGAATTTTGGCTTAATTCATTAATTAAATAATCAACATTTTTCTTAAAAACTGGGTGTATCCATTCTGGATCTATTTCTTTTATTGGATAAAGGACAAAATTACGAATATGAGATCTTGGATGAGGTAATTTCAGCAATTTATCTTTTTTAACTAAACCGTTAAAATCAATTATATCGATATCACAAACTCTGGGATCATTTTTTTTTGATCTTATTCTTCCAATTTTTCTCTCGATTAAGAAAATTTCCCTTATTAATTTAGTGTAATCAAAACTATATTCTGCTAAAATTCCAATATTAGCAAATCTAGGTAGTTTTTTATTTGGGTAAGAAGGTGTTTCATAAAAATTAGAAATTTTATTTATCTTTATTTTTGAGTCAATTAATAAATTAACAGCGATCGAAATATTCTTAAACTTCGTTCCATACTCTGAGTTTAAATTTGAACCAATATTAAGGTGTATCATTTGTTAGTTTTGCTAAGGAGTCTTGCTTTTTCACGATTCCAGTCTCTAGTTTTTTTTACTTGTCTTTTGTCATAAAGTTTTTTTCCTTTTGCTACTGCTATTTGAATTTTTACTTTACCTTTTAGAAAATATAATTTTGTAGGTACAATAGTTAAACCTTCTTGATTAATTCTACCTATAAGTTTGTTAATTTCTCTTCTTTTTAAAAGTAATTTTCTTTCTCCCTTTGGATTGTGATTATTGTATGAAGATTGTCGATAGAGAGGTATATGTGAATTAATTAAAAATAATTCATTAGCTTTATCTAATGCATATGAATCAGCGATACTTCCTTTTCCTTCTCTTAAAGATTTAACTTCTGAGCCTTTTAAAGCAATTCCAGCTTCTAATAATTCAAGAAAAAAATAATTAAAACTAGCTTTTCTATTTAAGCAAATTATCTTTTGACCAGGAACTTTTTTTTGTTTCATTAAAGTATATTAGCTACTTTAAGAGCTTTAGATATTTTTTCTTTTGTTTCATCTCTAACTTCAACTAATGGTAATCTAACATCTGGATCACACATTCCTAAAAGTGAAGCTGCGTATTTAACTGGAGATGGATTACTCTCTATAAACATAGCAGAGTGAACTGGCTGCAAAATCTTATCTAATTTATCCGATCCTACAAAATTATTAGCGCAGGATTTTTGAAAATCTGAACATAACTTAGCCGCTATGTTTGCTGTTACGCTTATAGATCCTGTTCCACCTCTTTTATTAAATTCTAGTGCATTATCATCGTTGCCAGTTAATTGAATAAATTCTTTACCCATTGATTTAAGTTGTTGATCAACTCTATCTAGGTCTCCTGTAGCATCTTTAACGCCTACTATGTTTTTTAGTTCATATAGTTTGCTCATTGTTTCAACTGTCATATCTATTACTGAACGTGATGGAATATTATAGATAATAATAGGTATACCTACGTTGTCATTAATTTTTTTATAATGTTGAAACAATCCTTCTTGAGTTGGTTTGTTGTAATAAGGTGTAACAACAAGTAAAGCATTTGATCCAGCTTTTTCAGCATATTTTGATAGTTCTACTGCTTCATCTGTTGAATTTGATCCTGTCCCAGCAATTACTGGAATTTTTCCTCCACATTCTTTAACGGCGATCGCAATAATCTTTCTATGTTCATCATGAGATAATGTTGGGGACTCGCCTGTTGTACCACCAGGAACTATGCCATTTGTTCCATTTTTTAGGTGATAATGAATTAAATTACGATAAACATCCTCATTTAGAGCGTTGTTTTTAAATGGAGTTATTAAGGCTACAATTGATCCTTTAAGCATAAAACAATATAAGATAGTTAATTTTAACTTATGCCTTATAAATTAATTAGTCTAGTATTTTTATTATATTTTTCAATTATTAATAAAGCTTATTGTGAAAACGAATTCGTTTTACCGCTAAAAAAACCGTCTATTTTTAAAAAAATTGAAAAAAATATAACAGTTGATAAGAAATTAGCCTTACCTCAGCAAAAACCAATCTTAAAATCAACTAAACCTGAACAAAAAATCATAAAAGAAGAAATTAAAAAAGAAAAAGAAAAAGAAATAAAAGAAATAGTAAAAAAAGAAGTTGCAAAAATTGATACAGGATTTTTATACCCGCAAAAAAAACCAGTAACTTATAAAACTACATTTAAAGAAACAAAAACATCAACAATATTAAATGCAAAAGATTTTGCAAAGGCTAAAGAAACTATCAAATTTATTAAAGCACGAAAATGGAATAGTGCAATCAAAAGCGCTGAAAAAGTCAAAGACAGAGATTTTCGAACTTTAATTACATGGATGTATTTAAAAACAACTGGTAATTCAGCTACATTTAATGATTACAAAAAATTTATAGAAAGAAATTCAGATTATCCTAGAATTAATAGAATAAAATATCTTGCTGAACAAAAAATTTATTTAAGAAATAACTCTCCTACTTCAATTATAAATTGGTTCGAAAAAAATCCACCTTTGGGAGGATTAGGAAAAATTAAATTGGCTGAGGCTTTTTTAGAACAAGGAAAGACATCTGAAGTTCAAAAACTAGTAAAAGAAGGCTGGATAACAGCTGAAATAAGAAAAAATGATTTAGGTTACTATAGAGCTAAATTTAAAAAATTTTTAACTTCAGAAGATCATTTAAAAAGAGCTGATTATCTAGCTTGGGAGAGAAAATATTGGGATTTAAAAAGAATGTTAAAATATCTTCCAACAGATGAACGTGCTCTTTATAATGCAAGACAAATATTGATGAGTAATTCTTATGGTGTTGATAATGCTATAGCCAAAGTTCCTGCTCATCTTAAAAATAATCCTGGATTAGAATTTGATAGATTAAGATGGAGAAATAGAAGAGGAAGATTGGAGGGATCATTAGAGATTTTATACAAAAACTCAAACAAGACTGAACGGCAAATGATAAGGCCCGATCTTTGGTGGGAGCAAAGAAAAAGTGTGACAAGATCCTTAATATATAAAAAAAGATATAAAACAGCATATAAAATTTCAAGTGAGCATTCCTTATCTTCTGGTTCATCTTTTGCAGAAGCTGAATGGCTTTCTGGTTGGATAGCTCTATCTTTCTTAAATTCAGCTGAATATGCAATAAATCATTTTGAAAATTTTTATAACAATGTTGGTTATCCTATTAGTTTGGCGCGAGGTGCTTATTGGTTAGGAGTTGCTCACAAAGAACTAGGAAATATTGATAAAGCTAAAAAATATTTTACTGAGGGTGCAAAATTTCCAATGACTTATTACGGCCAACTATCATTTAATGAAATAAATCCTGGAGGAAACTTTGAGTTAGTTGATGATTCTAATATTGATAAGGATTATGAAAAAGAATTTAAAAAAAACAGATTAATAAATCATGTAATACTTTTAAAGGAACTAGATGCTACTAAATATGCAAAAGATATACTAAAACATTTAGCCCAATTAAATATAAATAAAGGTAGTGAAGTTTTAGCAGCTAAACTTTCTACAAAAGTTGGAAGATATGACTTTGCTATTCAAATATCAAAACAAGCTTCTTATGAAAAAAGATTTTACAACAAATATAATTATCCTATCATAGCTACACCTAATCAAATTAATAATAAAAGAATGCCAAATTCAGAAGTTGTTTTAGCAATTATACGTCAAGAAAGTGAATTTGATGCCAAAGCAAATAGTTGGGCTGGAGCAAGAGGAATGATGCAGTTAATGAAGTATACCGCTAAAATTGTTGCCAAACAGGCTAAACTTCCTTACAGTATAAGCAGATTAACCAGAGATCCAGAATATAATATTAAACTGGGATCTTATTATTTTAATTCACTAATGGAAGAGTATAATGGAGTATATCCATTTGCTATAGCTGCTTATAATGCTGGACCTAATAGAGTGAAAACTTGGCGAAGAATTAATGGAGATCCTTCAAAAGGCAAATTATCATATGTAAATTGGATAGAGTTAATTAGATTTAAAGAAACAAGAAACTATGTTCAGAGAGTATTAGAAAACATAAATGTCTATAAATATATGCTAAGCAAAGAGCCTGTTAAAATTGATAATTTTTTTAACTAATAATGGCGGAAGAGGAGAGATTCGAACTCTCGGTACGATATTACTCGTACGGTTAGTTAGCAACCAACTGGTTTAAACCGCTCACCCACTCTTCCCAATAACCAGGTTTATTTAGTACTAATTATTAAATAATTAACTTATAAATCAATCTAAAAAATGGTCAAATGAAGAAAATCTTAATAGAAGGTTCATTATTTACAATTGGAGCATCTCTTTGGTGGGGCGTTATAGGGGTTTTTTATTTTAAATTTGTATCTTTCGCTTCTCCCCTAGAACTAACAATCCACAGAACAATATGGACGGCAATTCTTCTAATAATTACAACTTTCTATTACTCTAAATGGTCTGAATTTAAAAATATAATCAATAAACCCAAAAATTTGTTTGTACTATTTTTAACTGGATCTCTAATAGCAATAAATTGGTTTACATGGTTATATGCTGTAAGCACCGACAATCTATTAGATGGCAGTTTGGGTTATTATATATTTCCTATTTTAAGTGTTTTCCTGGGAATTATCTTTTTAAAAGAACCTTATAATAAAAACAAAATTATATCTGTTGGATTGGTTATTTTGTCTCTAATTTATCTATTATATCAATTAAAAACAGTTCCATGGATAGGAATTACTGTTGCAATTACTTTTAGTTTGTATGGACTTATTAGAAAAAAAATTAATGTCTCTTCAGATATAGGTCTTTTGATAGAAACTTTATTAATGACACCATTTGCTTTGGTTTTGTTTTATTATTTAACAATTAACAATATCAATATTTTTTCACCTAATGAACCAGTTTTATCTTTTTATTTATTTTGGTCTGGTTTGATGACCTTGGTTCCTCTATTTTGGTACACTAAAGGATTTAATTTAGTAGGTATTGGAGCAGCTAGTATGATTTTTTTTTTAACTCCAACAGCACAATTTTTTTTAGGTTTCTATTATTATGGAGAACCTTTAAATATACATAAACTTATCAGCTTCCTATTCATTTGGATAGCAGTGGTGATTTACTTAAATGAGTTACGTAAAGAATAAAGAAATAAGATTAATAAAGGAACAATTAAAGAAGTTAAAAAAGCAACAAATAATAAGTTTGTTTTAATAAAGGAGCTAAAATTATCAATTGAAATTATGTTTCCAACTAAAATACTACTTTGAAAATCTTGGCTTGGAAAAAATAATAATCCAATAAAAAGACCAGTGAAAATTGAAAGAGCAGCTATTTTTAAATTAATCTTATTATTAAAAAAACCATAAAATATTGTAACCACTGCTGCGCAACATAATAAATCTGCTAATAAAAACAGATACAAAATACTATAACCTTTAGAGGCAAAGAAAAAAACTGATAAACTTAGTAATAAAATTATTACTTGAGTTTTGTTTTTAATATTTTTACCTTTTAAATGTTTATTTATTTGTTCGCCATTTACAATTATCAAACTAGAAATAGCATTGATTAATGTATCAATTGTACTAAGTGTTAATGAAAGAGCAAATATTAGTACAGAAATAACTATTAAAGAGTTTTTATTACTGAATAATAAATCAAAAAAACCTAAATCAGGGCTTACTTCAGGATTTAATGAAATAGCAATAAGACCAGAGTAACCCATCCAAAATACAATGAAAAATATAAGAATTGATGAATATATCAAACTTGATTTTAATATAGAATTATTTTTAGCCGAAAAAACTCTTTGCCAGTTTCCTTGATGAAATAGATTTGTTGCAGCAACAGCAATAAAAAAAGTTAATCCAGCTGTATAATTTGGTAAATAATTTTTATCTAATAATAAGGGTGAATTTTTTTTTATAATTTCTGAACTTGTAAAATTAATGTTTTCTAAAATTAAAAATATAGATAGTAAAATAATAATAGTTATAAAGATAAATTGATATTTATCAGTAATAATTGAAAGTTTAAAACCACCTCTCAGGATATAAAGTAAACAAATTACTAAAGTTATCGCTGATGTTAGCCACAAAGGTACGTCTGATATAAAATTTAATAAAAATGCTATTGCAGTAACTTCGGCTACTAAAAATATAGTCATATAAAAAAATATTAAAAATAAACTTATTTTTAGAATGCCAATACCAAACCTTTTCTTGATAAATTCAGTTAATGTTAAACCGTTTGGAAATTCTTTTCTGATCTTTGGACCAAAATTCAATAAAAATAGCATAGGTGACGCTGTGCCCAAGGCATAACCAATGACCGCTCCTATTCCACCCCAAGTGGCTGCGGAGGCTGGGCCAAATAAAATCCATGACCCTAGAGCTGATGCGGTTAAGCTTGCTGTTAATGAAAAAGTATTTTCATCTCTATTGCCAACGATATAATTTTTATCATTAGAAATTTTTTTAGTATTTAAATATCCCAGTACTATAAAAAATAAACCTACTATAATCGTTACTGTTAGTGATGTTTTTATTGATATGTACGTTGTTTCCATAGTTCCCTCACTGAATTACCGGTCAGGTTCATTGGGTATAATCTCAGTCTTATAGACACCCCCTTTTTATTCATACACTAATTTTTGGTAACGAGTCAAATGATGCTGTATCTATTTTTGAGGAATATTTTCTTCTCATTTTCCAGGTATTGTTTATTCCTGCTTGAGCAATGCTAATAGCATTTCTTCCATATTTAGCATTCGTAAAATCTATTGCTTTCATTAATGTATGGGATCTATCTTCCATAATTGGTGCCAATAAATTAAATTCTTTTTCACTACTATCATCCAATTTAGATAAAATAATCCCGGCTTTTTGATAAAAATAGCCATATTTATATATCTTTTTTAATCCATTAATCGACTCTTTTACTAATTCTAAACTATTGCTTGTGGCAATCGGCAAATCAATAGTAATGGAGTTTGAATAATATTTTCTGTTTTTGTCAAAAGGACTTGTTCTTATAAACACTGTTATTGCCTTTGTTGTTTGTTTATCTGTTCTAATTTTTTCTGCTGCATTTAAACAATGGGTTGTTATAGACTCCCTTAGCTTTTCTATACTTGTCACTTTTTTTCCAAACGATCTAGATACACAACAACTTTTTCTTTTTGTTTCTTGTGTTTCTAAATCAATGCAAGGAACTCCTCTTAATTCCATTACCGTTTTAGCACCTAAAACATTGGTGCTCTTTTTTACCCATGTATTAGAAATATTCTTTAATTTATAAGCGTTATCAACTCCATTTTTTTTATACAATTTTGACAACTGCTTACCTACCCCCCATACATCTCCTACATCAAAATCTTTTAACATATCATCGACATTTTCTTTTAAAAATATTACACCTGCCTTATTTTTTTTTGCTATATGATTTGCAACTTTACTTAGGGTTTTTGTACTTGAAATTCCTACGCTAGTCGGTATTCCCGTCCATTTTAAAACTCGATCTCTTATCTTCTTTCCATATTCTTCAACGTCATCATCCTTTATATATGATAAATCTAAAAATGCTTCATCTATTGAATAAATTTCAATTTTATTAGAAAATCCTTTCAACACTTTCATTACTCTTCTAGAAAGATCTCCATATAATGAATAATTTGAAGAAAATATCTGAACATTGTTTTTTTTAACCAAATCTTTAACTTTAAAATATGGTTCACCCATCTTAATTCCAATCTTTTTTGCTTCTACAGATCTTGATATTACGCATCCATCATTATTCGACAATACAACAACTGGTACATTTTGAATTTTTGGATTGAATAATCTTTCGCATGAAACATAAAAGGAATTACAGTCAATTAGTGCAACTTTTTTTTTACTGCTGTTTGTGAATGACATATGTCACTACTCCCCAAATTATTATTTCTGGATTATCTGTTAAGTTAATTTTGTCTGATGTATTTTTTGATCCAGATGTTAAATAATTATCTCCCCTGCTTTTAATTAGTGTTTTAACAACAAGCTCTTCATTAATATTTGCTATAACTGTTGAAAAATTCTTTGGATTTAAACTTTTATCGACTATCAATAAATCTTCATCGTATATTCCAACATCGGTCATAGATTTGCCTTGCACTCTTATAATAAAAGTAGCTGGAGCATTTGTTATTAGATGTGAATTTAGATCTATGTCATCTTCAATATAATCAGTGGCTGGAGAAGGAAAGCCTGCTCCCACTTTGTGTAAATAAAAAGGTATTGTTAGCTTCATAAATGTTCTTGTTTTGTTCTTTATAGATGGTAAACTACCCTTTAGTCAACCTTTTTAATTTTAATTATTAAAGTGGGTCAAATTGCAATTCGAAAAAAATTATTAGATTGGTTAATAAGATAATGTGATTAAAAAAATATTTTCTATATTATTAATAGTATTTTCTATAACAAACCTTCAAGCGGCGTCAAAATTAGACGAAATCAAACAAAATGGTGAACTAAGAGTTGGTACGACGGGTGATTGGGATCCAATGACAATGAAAGATCCAGCTACCAACAAGTACAAAGGGTTTGATATTGACGTGATGAATGAACTTGCTAAAGATTTGGGAGTAAAAGTGAAATTTGTTCCAGCCGAGTGGAAAACAATAGTTGCAGGAATAACAGCAGACAGATACGACATTTCCACTAGTGTTACAAAAACCCCAAAAAGAGCTGAAGTTGCAGGATTTACAGCAACTTATTACAAGTATGGAACAGTTCCTTTAGTACTAAAAAAAAATTTAAAAAAATTCTCAACTTGGGACTCATTGAATAGTAATAAAGTAACAATAGCTACAACATTAGGTACATCACAAGAAGAGAAAGCAAAAGAATTTTTTCCAAAATCTAAACTTAAATCAGTAGAAGCACCTGCAAGAGATTTTCAAGAAGTTCTCGCAGGTAGAGCTGATGGCAATATTACTAGTTCAACAGAGGCTAATAAATTAATAATTAAGTATCCTCAATTAGCAATTGTACCAGACGGAGAAAAAAATCCAGCTTTCCTAGCCATGATGGTTCCTAAAGGAGATAAAGTTTGGAATAATTACGTAAGTGACTGGATTAAAAAGAAACAATCATCTGGATTTTTTACTACATTGTTAGCTAAGTATAATCTAAAAAGCTTATAATTTAAGTTCCAATACTATCTATTTACAAATATAATCTAGAGGTGAAATTTTTAAAATTTTCCATATTATTTTTTTTTCTGCAAGGATGTAGTTCTAACTATGAATGGGGTTGGTATATACTCAGTCCTGACAATGTTGAAGGTCTAACAAATCTCAAATTTTTAATTAGTGGTATCACAACTACAATTTATATATCAGTTGTTTCAATTATTTTGGCTATGATTATCGGTTTGATAGTTGCTTTACCTTCTCTTTCAAACAGTAAATTTCTCAGTTACTTTAATATAGCTTATGTAGAAATTGTAAGAGCTATACCATTATTAGTATTAATACTTTGGATCTATTATGGTCTTCCCATTATGTTAGGCATAAGCTTCTCACCTTTTGTATCGGGTATAATTGCTTTAACAATTAGCGAGAGTGCTTTCCAAGCAGAAATTTTCAGAGCAGGAATTAACTCAATTAACAAAGGTCAACATGAAGTATCTGAATCTCTTGGCATGGGTTTTTGGAAAAAGATGAGATTTGTAATCCTACCTCAAGCTATTAAAGTTGTATTACCTGCTATGGGTAATCAATTTGTTTATGTTTTGAAAATGTCCTCATTGGTATCAATCATTGGTATTGCAGATTTAACAAGAAAAGCTAATGAACTAGTTACCACAACTTATAGACCTCTCGAAATCTATACTTTCCTTATTTTAGAGTACTTAATATTAATACTAGTCGTTTCTTTTTTTGTTAGAAAATTAGAAAATAAATTAAAATACAAATAATTTTTTGAATGATATTTTGAATACTCTTTTTAAGAAAAATGGAACAAATGTTAACACAACTAATCCCATTGCCCAATTAGTGATCATTATAGTATAAAAAATATCCTGATATTCTCCGTTCTTTATGTTGATCACATACCATAAAGACATAAATGGTATTAAAGTAAGTCTCAGTATCGTCATATACAAACTATATGTAGGTCTCTTGAGAGCTTGAAATAAAGCTGAGGTGATAAAAAAGACTGGATAAACAGGACCTATTAATGCAGCAACTTGCAAATAAAGAGCTCCACTTTCAATTACTTGAGGATCGTTTGTAAAAAAAGATATAATTAATTCAGAGGTCAAATAGATAAAAATACCAGCTAAAACCATAAATCCCGAACCAAACATTAATGCTTTTCCGTAAACTTCTTGGACCCTAACATAGTATTTTGCTCCAAAATTTTGACCAGCTATTGATAAAACTGCGGTATTTAATCCTATAACTGGTAACAATAAAACTTGTTCAATTCTTACAGCAGTACCATAACCCGCTGTTGCTAATTCACCAAACTGACCCACAAAATAGAAAATATTAAATACTCCAAACATAATCATTAGCATTGTGAACATTATTGGAACTGATTGTTTAAAAAGTGTACTGATATAGTCTATCTTTGGTTTAAAACACTCTAACTTTAGATATCTTTTTAATTTGCAACAATAAACTTTATTGGCTAAATAGATTAGTCCTATGAATTGAGATACTAATGTGGCAATCGCTAAACCGGCTATACCAAAGGCAGGTATAAATCCATAACCAAAAATAAATAGAGGATTAAGAAATATGTTTAAAAAAAAAGTGAATATTAAAACATTTCTATAACTTTTTGTATCACCTTGCGCATTGAGAGTTCCATTCAATGATAATTGAATTAATACAATAATAGCACCAAAAAATATAATATCTAAATATTCTCGTGTTAAAATAATACTAGACTCACTTGAACCCATAATTCTTAAAAGTTCATCTGAAAAATTTAAGCCAAATAGTGTTACAAAAATAGATATAGCTATTGCAAAAACTATGGATTGGGCAACATACATAGATGCCTTTTTTTCTTCCTTAGCCCCAATAGAATTGCTTATTAGCGCAGTTGTCCCTGCCCCAATACCAACTGCTACGGCTATAGCTATGAAATATATTGGCCATGATTTTGCTATTGCTGCTAGAGCCTCAGGAGAAATCCTTCCAGCAAAATAAGTATCAACTAAATTATAAAATGTTTGAAATAAAGAACCCGTACTAGCAGGTATTGTAACTTTTCTTAATAATGACCAAATTGAGTCTTTAGTTAAATTCATAAGAGAGATAATTTGCTAAAATTCTTTCTGAAATATATATTTTTTACCAGATCTTTTAGCAAAGTCTATCTGCTTCTGTCTCATTCTAAATCGAGTTATTTGGTCACTTGTTAACTTGTCTTTACATCGATTGCAGGAAACACCTTCCTCATATTTTTTAGACTTTTTATCTTTAAGAGATATCGGGCTTCTGCAGCCGCTACAAATTATGTAAGTTCCTATTACCAAATCATGTTTAACTGAAACTCTATTGTCAAAAACAAAACATTCGCCCTTCCACATGCTATTCTTCTTCTTAATTTTTTTTAAGTAGTTCAAGATACCACCTTTTAATTGAAAGATGTTTTTAAAACCTTTTTTCTCTAAATAAATAGAAGCCTTTTCGCATCTTATTCCTCCAGTACAAAACATAGCTAATGGTTTTTGTTTATTAAGTTTATTTAAATATTTTGGAAATTCTCTAAAATTTTTCACTTTTGGATTTATTGCTCTCTTAAAAGTGCCTACTTCGTATTCAAAAGGTTTTCTAGCATCCAGAACAAAAGTCTTTTTATTTTTGATAAGTTTATTCCAATCTGTAGGATCTATATGGTTGTTATTCTTATTTTTTGAGGATACATAAATTCCCATTGGAACAACCTCATTTTTAATCTTAATTTTAGGTCTATGAAAAGGCTGAAATTTACTTTTGGATATATTTTCGCTATCAAAATTTTGAATCTTTAATAAGTTTTTAATCCTCTTTTTAATAATATTAAGATTCTTATTTTTTCCAGCAATAGTTCCGTTTAATCCTTCTTTTGAGATAATTATTGTTCCTCTTATATTTAGTTTCTTTAAATAATTTTGAAGAATAATTTTATTTTTTTTTAGAGAATAAAGTTTCTTAAATTTATAAAATCCAAATACATTAAACATTATTGCCTTTCACATATAGTAAAACCATCTCCTAAAGGAAGAATTGTTTTTTTGGTTCTATTATCATTTTTAACATATTTATTAAACTCTCTAATTATATTAGTGAATTTATCATCTTTTTTTTTATCAGCTACATCTCCATTCCATAAAACATTATCTATAATAATTAAACCTCCAGTATTAACTAATTCAACAGAAAGATCATAATATTTCTTATAGTTTTCTTTGTCTGCATCAATAAAAATTAAGTCAAAGTTATCACCAGTTGATTTTATTTCTTTTAAACTTTCTAATGCTGGTTTTATCATTTGTTTAATTTTTTTTTCATTTGCTTTTTCATAAAATTTTTTTGCTAATTTACTAAATTCATCATTTTTATCCAAGCTAACTAAAATACCATCATTGGGTAAAGCTAAAGCCATTGAGAGAGCACTAAAACCAGTAAAGCTCCCTATCTCTAATATCTTTTTAATGTGTGAAAATTTTATTAATGTTTGTAGAAATTGTGCTTGAGAAATTGAAATTTGTAATTTTTTTTGATCTCCTAAATTATTATTATAGTTAATTATTTCTCTCTGAACGTTAGTTAAATCTTCTGAATGATCAATAATGTATTTTTCTAAATTATCAGTTAAATTTAAATTTTTAGGCACAATTAACTTTTTAAAAGTTTTTTTAAAATTTCATTCACTAATTGAGGATTAGCTTTTCCGCTTGAAACTTTCATTACCTCTCCAACAAAAAAACCAAATAATTTCTCTTTACCTGCTTTATATTGTTCAACTATATCTTTATTTTTAGATAAAATTTCAGTTATCATCATTTCCAATTTTTTAGGATCACTTTGTTGTTTCATCCCTTTTGATTCTATTATTTTTTTTGGATTATCACCGCTCTCAACCATAATTTCGAAAACATCTTTTCCTATTCTTCCTGAAATTACACCTGATTTAATTGATTGAATTAAGTCAGCAAAGTTTTTAGTAGAAATAGGTGAATCGGATATACTAACTCCTTTATCATTTAACATTGCAAAAAGATCTCCAATCATCCATGTTGCGGCAAGTTTTTTATCTGATAATTTTGCAACTTCTTCATAATAATCTGAAATCTCTTTTTCAGAAACTAGTACGTTAGCTTCGTATAAGCTAAGCCCATAATCTTTAATAAATCTCTCTTTTTTTTTATCAGGCAACTCAGGCAAGGATTTTTTTAAATCATCAATTAACTTTTGATCAAGTTTTAAAGGCAATAAATCAGGATCAGGAAAATACCTGTAATCATGAGCATCTTCTTTTGATCTCATAGATCTTGTTTGATTTTTTTTAGTATCAAAAAGTCTTGTTTCTTGATTTATCTCTTTACCTTGATCTAATAATTCAACTTGTCTGCTAGCTTCATACTCAATAGCCATTTGCATAAACTTAATTGAATTTACATTTTTAATCTCACATCGTGTTCCAAATTTTTTATCTCCTATTTTTCTTACTGATATATTTACATCAGCTCTTAATGATCCTTCTTGCATGTTACCATCACAAGTACCTAAGTATCTCATTATAGTTCTTAATTTTTTTATATAAGCATTTACCTCTTCAGGAGATCTAAGATCAGGCTTGCTAACAATTTCCATAAGAGCAATTCCAGAACGATTTAAATCTACATAAGTGTTTGAAGGATCTATATCGTGAATGCTTTTACCTGCATCTTGTTCTAAATGAAGTCTTTCTATAGTGATTTCTTTTGTTCCATATGGCATATCTAATAAAACCTTGCCTTCACCAACAATTGGATTTTTATATTGTGAAATTTGATAACCTTGAGGTAAATCTGCATAAAAATAGTTTTTCCTATCAAAGACTGAGTAATTATTAATTTTTGCGTTTAAACCTAGACCAGTTCTAACTGCTTGTTTTATACATTCTTCATTAATTACTGGCAACATTCCAGGAAAAGCTGAGTCAATTAAACTAACTTGATCATTTGGATCACCTCCAAACTTAGTTGATGAGCTAGAAAAAAGTTTAGAATTTGAAAGGACTTGAGCATGTACTTCTAGTCCAATAATTACTTCGTACTTACTTTTCTTTCCATTAATAAAATAATCAAATTTTTCTTTACTCATGACCACCACTTTTTAATTTGATTTTTAAACCCACAATTTTTTTCGAATGCATATCCTACATTCAGTATTTTTTGCTCATCTAAAGTGTTGCCTATTAATTGTAGTCCTAAAGGATACCCTTTTTTATCTAATCCTGCAGGTAATGATAAAGCTGGTAGCCCAGCCAAGTTTACTGGAACTGTAAAAATATCATTTAAATACATTGATACTGGATCATTAGTTTTTTCACCTATCTTAAATGCAGAGCTTGGGGTAGACGGCGTAAGAATTGCATCAACTTTTGTAAAATTATCATCAAAATCTTTTTTTATCAATTTTCTGACTTTTTGAGCTTTTAAATAATAAGCATCGTAATAACCTGAGGATAAAACATAAGTGCCTATTAATATTCTTCTTTTAACTTCATCTCCAAATCCTTCAGATCTAGTTTGCTCGTACATTTCTATTAAATCTTTGTCTTTTTTTGATCTATAGCCATAACGTACACCATCGTATCTTGCTAAATTTGAAGAGGCTTCTGCTGGTGCAACTATATAGTAAGTTGGCAAGGCATATTTGGTATGCGGCAGTGAAATATCTATTAATTGAGCGCCTAAATCTTTTAATATTTTTTTTCCTTTTTCCCATAGTTCATCAATGTCTTTTGGCATGTTTTCAACTCTATACTCTTTTGGAATACCTATTTTTAATCCCTTAACATTATCTTTTAAATTTTTTGAATAAGATTCTTTTTTCTTATTAATTGAAGTTGAGTCTTTTTCATCAAAACCAGACATAGCTTCAAGCATAATTGCGCAATCAGTTACAGTTTTTGTCATTGGTCCTGCTTGATCTAGTGAAGATGCAAATGCAACGATACCCCATCTTGAGCATAGTCCATAAGTTGGTTTCAAACCAACTGTACCTGTAAATGAGGCTGGTTGTCTTATAGATCCACCAGTGTCAGTACCAATTGTTGCAGGGGTTAAATCTGCAGCTAATGCTGAAGAAGATCCACCAGAGGATCCTCCTGGTACTAATTTGTCACCAACAGGATTTATAACATTTCCAAAAAAACTTGTTTCATTAGAAGAACCCATAGCAAACTCATCACAATTCAATTTTCCTAGCAAGAAAGCTCCATTATCCCATAAATTTTTTGTGACAGTTGACTCATACGATGGAATAAAATTATTTAAAATATTACTTCCTGCAGTAGTTTTTGTATTTTCAGTGCAAAATAAATCTTTTACCGCTAAAGGAATTCCAGGAAGTGTTTGTTCATAGTTAGGCTTGCTATCAAATTTTTTAGCATTTTCCAGAGCTTGATCAAAGGTTGTTGTAACGAAAGCATTAAGTTTTTTTGCTCCTTCAATATTCTTTATATATGCTTGGGTAAGATCTAATGATGAAATTTCCTTTGATTTAATATTTTCAACAATTTCTTTTAAACTTTTATTGGTTATTTCACTCATTACTCTACTACCTTTGGTACTACAAAAAACTCTTCATTTTTTTTAGGAGAATTTTTCAAAATTTTTTCTCTTATTTTTCCATCACTTATTTGATCTTTTCTAAATCTTAAAGACTCATTTAATATAGATGTTAATGGTTCGACTTTTTCTGTATTTAATTCATTCAATTGCTCAATAAACTTGAAAATTGAGTTTAAATCTTTAGTTAGGCTATCTACTTTGGCCTCATCTACTGAAATTCTAGCCAATTTAGCAACATGTTTAATTTTTTCTTTATCTAAGGGCATTTGTGAAATAAGTTAATCAAATGTGTTTTATCACAAATTAGGTAAATTTCATGCTTGATATTGAAGTATTTATTGAAAAAATTAAGAAAAAATCCAGGTTATTAGGTGTTGATCCAGGTGGCAAAAGAATAGGAATAGCTATTTCAGATGAAAATAAAATTGTAGCCACTCCTTATACTACAATTATCAAAGAAAATTATACTGATATGATTTCTCAAATAAGTAAAATTGTTGAGGAATATAAGATTGATGGAATAGTTGTAGGAAATCCAATTAATATGGATGGGTCAGAAGGCCCTTCCTCCCAGTCTGCTAAAGATCTTGCTAAAAATATGTCAAAAGATATTACCGAAAATATCACCTTATGGGATGAGAGACTTTCAAGCCAAGGAGCGTTTAATTTATCCAATGAATTAGCAATAAATTCATCTAAAAAAGTAAAGAAATTAGATGAAAATTCAGCTCAATTTATCCTTCAAGGCGCATTAGATTATTATCACAAAAAAAATACTTGATATAATACAGTAAAAGGCCTATAGAGTTGATTTTAATGGCAACTCTAAAAAAAGTTTCAGCTATTAAAAACGCTCCCAAACATCTATTAGGTATTCAAAATTTATCAGTTCAAGAGGCAAAAAACATATTAACTGAGGCAAAAACTTTCATTAAACTAAATAGAAGTAGCTCTAAAAAACTAGATCTTTTAAGAGGAAAAACTCAAATTAATTTATTTTTTGAACCATCAACTAGAACTCAAAGTTCATTTGACTTAGCTGGGAAGAGATTAGGTGCTGACGTAATGACTATGAATATGAGTAATTCAGCTCTAAAAAAAGGGGAAACTTTGATTGATACTGCGATGACATTAAATGCGATGCATCCAGATTTAATTGTTATAAGACATCAAGACTCTGGTGCACCAAACCTTCTTTCACAAAAAGTTAATTGCACTGTAATAAATGCAGGTGATGGAAGAAGAGAACATCCTACTCAAGCACTCTTAGATGCTTTAACAATAATTAATAGAAAAGGAAACATTGAAGGATTAAAAATTGCAATATGTGGTGACATACTTCATTCAAGAGTAGCAAGATCAAATATCTATCTCATGAACATGTTAGGGGCAGAAGTTAATGTTATTGCACCAAAAACTTTAATGCCACATGGAATTGAAAAATTAGGAGTCAAAGCTTTTACAGATATGAAAAAAGGATTAGATGGCTGCGATATAGTTATGATGTTGAGATTGCAAAATGAAAGAATGCAAGGATCGTTTCTTCCGTCAAAAAGAGAATATTATGAATTTTTTGGATTAACTCCTGAAAAACTTAAATTTGCTAACAAGGATGCATTGCTTATGCATCCAGGTCCGATGAATAGAGGTGTAGAGATTGATACAAAATTAGCTGACGACATTAATGTTAGTCTTGTAAAAGAACAAGTTGAATTAGGAGTGGCGGTCAGGATGGCATGTTTAAAATTATATTGTAAATAAATGACAGAAAAAATTCTAACCAATTTAAGGATTATAGACCCTTCACAAAAAATGGATGAGGTAGGTAATATAATTATTGACAATAATGGGAAAATTAAATCTATTGGAAAAAGTACAAAAAATTCAGATATATCTAAATCAGCAGAAAAAATTGATTTAAAAGGAAATATAGCTATTCCTGGCATAGTAGATATGAAAGCTTTTGTAGGTGAACCTGGATTTGAATATAAAGAGAACTTTCGAACACTTACCCAAGCAGCCCTAGCAGGAGGTGTAACATCAATTGTTACAATGCCAAATACTAAGCCAATTATAGATAACGTCTCTATGGTGGACTTTATAATTAGAAGAGGCAGGGACAAAGCTAAGGTGAACCTGTTTCCTTGTGCTTCAATTACACGACAAACTGAAGGCAATCAGATGACTGAATTTGGTTTATTAAAAGCGAGAGGAATAATCGGATTTAGTGATGTAAACAAGACTATACAAAATACAGAATTGATGTCTAGAATAATGAATTATGCTTCTGATTTAGACGTATTAATAATGCAGCATGCAGAAGATTATGAATTATCTAAAAGTTCCTGCATAAATGAAAGTGAGGTAGCTACAAGGTTAGGATTGCAAGGAGTTTCTGACATAGCAGAAAAAATTATTATTGAAAGAGATCTTTCTTTGTTAAGTGAATTCCCTTGTAGATATCACATTAATCAAATTTCCTCAAAAAATTCTCTCAATGTAATCAAAAAAAATAAATCAAACGGAATAAAATTCAGTACCGGGGTATCAATAAATAATTTATCCTTAAATCAAAATGATATTGGAGAGTTTAGAACTTTTTTAAAATTATCCCCACCTCTTAGAAGTGAAGAAGATAGGTTATCTTTAATTGAAGGCATAAAAAATGATCTTATAGATGTAATTGTATCTGATCATATTCCTGAGGATGAGGAAAGTAAGAGACTGCCATTTGCACAAGCAGCCACTGGATCGATTGGTATCGAAACGTTGCTATCTCTTGCTTTAGAGCTTTATCATAATGACTCATTGCCTTTAGAAAAAATCATTAAATGTTTAACAATAAATCCTGCTAAGATTTTAAAAATTAATAAAGGAACATTAAAAAAAGGATCAGATGCCGATCTTTGTATATTCGATCTAGAAAAACCTTGGGTGGTTAAGGCTGAAAATTTAAAATCAAAATCAAAAAATACTGCAATTGAAAATAGAAAACTTCAAGGTAAAGTAAAAATGACTTTATTAAATGGTAAAGTGGTATATTCAAATTAATGGACACGAACTTAATAACTGTAACATTATACTCATATCTATTAGGTTCTATACCTTTTGGATTAATTTTAACAAAAATAATTCTTAAAAAAGATATAAGAAAAGTTGGTTCGGGAAATATTGGAACTACAAATGTTCTTAGGACTGGAAATAAGTTTCTTGGAATAGCCACATTAGTTCTTGATTTGTTAAAAGGATTTGTTGCTGTTTATTTTACATTAATTTATTTTGGAGATTTAACATCTTATTCTGCATTAATTTGTTTTATTGGACACATTTTTCCAGTTTGGTTGAAATTTAAAGGAGGTAAAGGTGTAGCAACATATCTTGGAGTAATTTTAGCACTCTCTTACAAATTTTTCTTTATTTTTGGAATTAGCTGGATCACTTTATCATTAATATTTAGATTGGCTTCTTTTTCTTCTATGGCTTCTTCTTTGATGGTTTTTCTTTACGGATATTTTTTTGAAATTAATAATTATTCAATGCTTCTTTTTATTTTTTTTGTTATCATTCTTTTTACTCATAGAGAAAATATAGTTAGACTCAAAAATTCTAGGGAAAATAAAATTAAGTTATAAGTACTGTCTTTTCTAGTTTTTCAATAATAAATTTGACAAACTCGTTTTATTTTGAAAATAAACAGTTAATGAACTTAGTTATTGTTGAAAGTCCAGCTAAAGCAAAAACAATAAACAAATATTTAGGAAAAGATTATTTAGTTTTAGCAAGTTATGGTCATATAAGAGATCTTCCATCTAAGAATGGGTCTGTTGATCCAAATAACAAGTTTCAAATGGAGTGGGAAATAGATTCTTTTTCAAAAAAATATTTAAAAGAAATAACTAATGCAGCTGAAGAATCAGATAAGATTATTTTAGCAACCGATCCAGATCGAGAAGGAGAAGCAATAGCTTGGCATGTAAAAGAAGTTTTAGAAAAAAAGAAACTTCTAAAAGATAAAAATTTAGAACGGGTAGTTTTCAACGAAATAACAAAAAAAGCAATTCTTGATGCCATCAAAAATCCTAGAAAAATACATTTGCCATTAGTAGAAGCTTATTTAGCGAGAAGAGCGTTGGATTATCTTGTTGGTTTTAATATATCTCCAATACTTTGGACCAAATTACCAGGATCAAAATCAGCAGGAAGAGTTCAGTCTGTCGCATTAAAATTAATAACAGAAAGAGAAAAAGACATTGAATTATTTAAACCAGAAGAATATTGGACTTTAACGTCAGATTTTATAAATAAAGATAATAAAAATATTTTATCTAAATTAAGTTTATATGATGGAAAAAAAATAGAACGGCTTACATTTAAAAATAAAAATGAAATTGATCAAGCTATAAATATAATTAATAAATCAAAATTTAACATAAAAGATGTCAATACAAAAGTATTTAAGAGAAACCCATTAGCCCCATTCACTACTTCGACATTACAGCAGACAGCTTCTGGAAAGTTTGGTTTTGGAGCGTCTAGAACTATGCAGATAGCTCAAAGATTATATCAAGGAATTGATATTGAGGGAGAGACTACAGGATTAATTACCTACATGAGAACTGATGGAACAAACATTTCTCAAGAAGCTATAGATGAGTTTAGGAATTTAATTAAAAAAGATTTTGGAAATGAATTTTTACCTGATCAACCTAATAGCTACACTGGAAAAAAAGCAAAAAATGCACAAGAAGCTCATGAAGCAATAAGACCGACTGATGTTAAAAGAAAACCAAGTGACATAAAAAAATATGTTAACGCAGATCAATACAAACTTTATGAATTAATATGGAGCAGAGCTCTTTCTTCTCAAATGAATCCTGCAGAATTTGATAGAAATACTATTCTTATATCATCTAAAGATAACAATATAAACTTCAGAGCAAGTGGTTCTATAATTAAGTTTGAAGGATTTTTAAAAGTTTATCAAGTTCAAGAAACAGATGAAGATGCTAAAAATATATTGCCTGAAGTTAAGGCTGGTGAAGAAATAAGGATACTTAAATTAAACGATGAACAACATTTTACGGATCCGCCACCTAGATACTCAGAAGCAAGCTTAGTGAAAAAGATGGAAGAATTGGGTATTGGAAGACCTTCAACTTACGCAAGTATTATATCAGTATTATCAACTAGAAATTATGTAGAACAAATAAATAAACGATTTCACCCAACAGATAGAGGAAAATTGATATCAGCTTTTCTTGAAAAATTATTTTCTAGGTATGTTGATTATAATTTTACAGCAGATCTGGAGAATCAACTAGATGAAATCACCAGTGGAAAAATTGAATGGGTGGAAGTTTTGAATAATTTTTGGAAAGATTTCTATGAAAACGTTGGAAAAGTAAAAGAAAAAAGAACACGTGAAGTATTGGATCTATTAAATGAAAGTCTAGGAGCGCTCATATTTGATAGGGATTCAAATGATTCCATAGATAGGAAATGCAAATTATGCTCTAACGGTGAATTAAGCCTTAAAAATAGTTTTAGAGGAGGAGCGTTTATTGGTTGCTCTAATTATCCTGAATGTAAATTTACAAGACCTCTATCAAAGGCAAAAGCTGCTGCTCAATATAATTTAGCTGAACCAAAATTATTAGGACAAAATGATTTTGGTAAAGATATATATTTAAAAAATGGAAGATTTGGTCCTTATTTACAATACGAAAAAGAATTAGAAAATGTTGAAGAGACTCCAAAAAAAGGTAGAAAAAAGAAAAAAAAAGAAAATGATCATCTTCGAAATGTCTCAATCCCTAAAGGAATTGAAGTTGATAGTGTTAATTTAGAGCAAGCAAAATTTCTTTGTTCGCTTCCAAAAGTTTTAGGACAAAATCCAGATACTGGAAAAGATATAACTTTAAATTCTGGAAGATTTGGTCCTTACTTAAAATGTGAAAATAAATCAGCAAGATTAGAAAATGTTGAAGAAATTTTTACGATTGGCATTAATCGAGCCATTACAATGATCGCAGAAGCAAAACCTGGTCGAATATCTTCTTCAATGATAAAAGATCTTGGTGAACATCCAGAAGATAAAAAACCTGTTAGAGTAATGAAAGGACAGTTCGGACCTTATATTAAATACAAATCATTAAACGCAACTATTCCTGAAGAAAAAGATCCCAATGAACTAACGATGGAAGATGCTTTAATATTAATTGAAAAAAGAAGAGAATACGATAAATCTAAGAAAAAAGGACGAAAAAAATAAATGTCAATTGAAGAAAATCTAAAAAAAAATAACATCAAATTACCAGATCCAAAAGATCCTGTTGGTGCGTACGTTGCAAGTAAAATAATTGGAAAATTACTTTTTATATCAGGTCAAATTTCAATTGATGAAGAAGGTAATCTTATAAAAGGTAAAATTGGTAAAGATTTAGATACAAATCAAGGTTATGAAGCTGCAAAGAGATGTGGTTTGGCTATAATTTCACAAGTTAAAAAAGCATGTGATAACGATCTATCAAAAGTAAAATCATGTATAAAATTGACAGGATATGTCAACTCTACCGATAATTTTATAGATCAACCTAAAGTTATAAATGGAGCATCTGAAATTATTACAAAAATTTTTGATAATAAAGGTTTGCATACAAGAGCGGCTATCAGTTCTAATAGTTTGCCATTAGGTGTGGCTGTTGAAGTTGATGCGATATTTGAAATTAATTAATATCAGGTCTTCCTACAGAATAATATTTCATCTTTTTGTCTTTCATTTGATCTAAATTATATAAATTTCTTAGATCATAAATTCTCAAATTTCTATTTTTATTAATCTTTTTAAAATCTATTGTTTTAAATTCATCCCACTCAGTGAGTAAAATAATCAAGTCTGCATTTTTACAGTTATTTTTTATATCGTTTTCATATTTACAATTTTTAATTTTTGAAAACTCCTTTTTTTTACCTGAAGGATCGTAGTAGGAAACTTTTGCTCCTTTTTTACAAAGATAAGGTATCATTTTTAGACTTGTCGAGTCTCTCATATCGTCTGTATTTGGTTTAAATGTGACTCCTAAAAAAGCTATTTTTTTATTTCTGACATTAGAACCAATTATTCTATGAATTCTTTTAGTGTGTAAATTTACTCTATTTTGATTAGACTTAATAACTGATTTAACAATTGAAAGATTTATTTTGTTTTTATCTGCAATAGAAACTAAGCCTTTTGTGTCTTTTGGAAAACATGAGCCTCCATAAGCTGGGCCTGCTCTTAAAAATCTACTTCCTATTCTACTGTCAGAACCTATACCTAAAGAGATATCTTCAACATTAACTCCAGTTTTTTCACATAAATTTGATATTTCATTTATAAATGTAATTTTTGTAGCCAGAAAGGCGTTTGAAGCATACTTAATTAATTCTGCTCCCCTTCTAGATGTTGTAAAAAATTTAGCACCCTTGCTTATTAAAGGAGTATAAAGAGTTCTCATTTTTTTAAATATCTTTTTATTATTCGAGCCGATAACTATTCTATCAGGATATCTAAAATCTCTAATCGCATCACCTTCTCTTAAAAATTCAGGGTTAGAAATTATTTCAAAATTTTTCTTTTTAAGTTTTTTAATTATCTTTTCTATTTCATCCCCTGTTCCAACAGGAACAGTTGATTTTGTTACAATAATTTTCCTATTTTTTGTTGAAGAAATGATTTCTTTAATCGATTTATAAACGTAAGATAAGTCTACTTTAAGAGAACCTTTTTTGGTGGGAGTGCCGACACAAATAAAAATTATATCTGAAGAATTAACAGCTTTTTTTAAATCCGTTGTAAAAATTAATCTTTTAGCTGTATAATTTTTTTTAATTAACTCATTTAAACCAGGCTCATAAATGGGTGAGATACCTGAATTTAATTTATTTATCTTTGAAAAATCTTTATCAACACAATATACTTGATTTCCTATATCGGCAAAACATGTGCCGCTTACTAAACCAACATAACCTGTTCCTATCATACATAATTTCATAATATTATAATTTTGAAATTATTAAGTTTGACTTGATATAACTCTCAAGAGTTCCTGAGTCCAAATATTTTCCCCTAAAGATATTTCCATAAAATTTTTCACCTCTTTCGATTAAAGTTTTGATTGCGTCTGTGATATGTATCTCTCCTCCTTTTCCTTTTTTTTGATTTTTTAAAACAGAAAGAATTTTTTTAGGCAAAATATATCTTCCAATTATGGCATAATTTGATGGTGCCTCTCTCAATTTAGGCTTTTCGATTACTTCGTTAATTGAGAAAGAATGTTTTTTTTTGTCTTTAACACCTAAGATTCCCCATCTCGAGACTGTTCTTCTTTCTACTTTTCTAGTTGCTATTATAGATCCCTTTGTTTTTTTATGTAAAGAAATCATTTCTTTTGAACAATTTTTTTTAACAATTAAATCATCTGCAAGAAGCATCAAAAAATGTTTATCTTTTAAATATTTTTTACATTTTAAAACAGCGGCTCCAGTTCCATCAGGTTTATTTTGATATACAAATCTTATCATCTTTTGATACTTTTTAATTCTTCTAAAAATTTCTTTTAATTTTTTATCTTTTTTTTTTTTCTTTATTAATCTTTTATAAAAACTATCATTAAAAAAATAATTTTTTATAGTAGGTCTATTTTTAGGAACTATAAAAATGAACTGCTTAATTCCAGCTTCCACACATTCTTCCATTATGTACTCTAAATTTGGCTTACCATTTAATGGTAGTAGCTCTTTTTGAATTACACTAGTTAAAGGCAACAATCTTGTTCCTAAACCTGCTAGTGGAATAATTGCTTGTTTTATCATATGATTCTCTTAATAATTAATATCACTACAGTAAATAAATGAAAATATTTAAAAGTAAACATAAATTAAAAGAAGAGATTTCGAATATCGAAAATATATCTTTTGTCCCTACAATGGGAGGTTTGCACAAAGGTCATATATCTTTAATCAAAAAATCACAAAATTTTAAAGGTAAAACATTGGTTTCGATCTTTGTCAATCCTAAGCAATTTAACGAAAAAAAAGATTTTCTCAACTATCCACGTAATTTGAAAAAAGATTTAAGAATATTAAAACATTTAAATGTTGATTTGATTTATCTTCCAGGCCTAAAAGATATCTTTTCTTTTCAAGTGAAAAATAAAATTTTTTTAGATAAATTTTCCAAGAAACTTTGTGGCAAATCAAGAAAAGGTCATTTTAAAGGAGTTTTAAATATTGTTAATAGATTTTTAGAATTAATAAAACCTAAATACATCTTTTTGGGAATTAAAGACTTTCAACAATCATATTTGATTAGTAGGCATATAGTAAAAAGGGAAATTAACACAAAAGTAATTAATTGTAAGACGATAAGAGAAAAAAATGGTATCGCTTGCTCTACTAGAAATAATAATCTGAATAAATATCAATTGAAGATTGCTTCAAATGTAATTAAGTACTTAAAAAATAAAAAAAAATTGATTAAAAAAAAATTATCCAATTTTAAATTTGTCAATATCAAAAAGGATTTAATAAATTTGGGAGTAAAAAAAATTGACTATGTAGAGTTATATAATTTAAATACTCTAAAGCGACCTAAGAGTAAAAGAGAAAAATTTAAAATTTTTATTGCTTTTTATCTTAATAAAACTAGATTAATCGATAATATCTAATTAAGAAAATAATAAGATCCTAAGCCTAGAAAAGATAAAAATCCAATCACATCTGTTATTGTAGTTACAAATACACTTGAAGCCAAAGCTGGATCAATATTCATTTTCTTTAAAGATACAGGAACTAATATTCCAAATAAACCAGCTACAATCATATTTAAAATCATAGATACACCTATTAGTAAAGATAAGTTTATTTCTTTAAACCAAAGCTGAACAATTATTGCTGTGATAATTGCAAAGATTACTCCATTTAAAATTCCAATAATAAATTCTTTTCCAACAACACGATTAAAATTACTTGTTGATAATTCTTTTTTTGCTATAGCTCTAATGGTTACCGCTAATGTTTGCATGCCAGCATTTCCACCCATGGAGGCTACAATTGGCATTAAAAAAGCTAGCGCTACCATTTGTTCGATGGAAGCACCGAAATTACTTATCACCCAGGTTGCTAATAATGCAGTAAATAAATTTAATAATAACCAATTGAATCTTCTTTTTGTTTTAATAATAACGCTATCTGTAATTTCTTCATCACCGACACCTGCTAATCTTAATGCATCCTCCTCGGCTTCTTCTTGAACTACTGTAACCACATCATCTGCGGTAATCATTCCCACTAGTTTATTGTCTTTATTAACTACTCCTGCTGAAACCAAATTATAACTTTCAAATGTATGTCCTACTTCTTCTTTGTCCATATTAACAGAAATTAAAACTGGCATTTCCGCCATAATGGAATTCATTTTTGAGTCTCTTGGTGTTCTTAATACTCTTGATGAAGGAACAGTTCCTATAGGTTTAAAATCATTATCGACAATAAATATTTCTAAAAATTCTTTAGGAAGATCTTTGTTTTCTCTTAAATAATCTATAGTTTGACCAACACTCCAATTACTTGGTACTGCAGTAAATTCTCTCTGCATAATTCTAGCGGCTGAGTCTTCGGGATAGCTTAAACCTTCTTCTAACAAAAATTTATCTTTTGGAGGTAATTTTTCTAAAACTGATTTTTTTTTATTTTTTTCTAAATTTTCTAAGATTTTAATTGAATCATCAGACTCTAATCTTTTAATAATTTTAATAATTGACTCAGTAGATAAAAGTTGCAACACTTCACTTTGAACTGACTCATTAAGTTCAATAAAAATTTCTGGATCAATATTAAAATCTTCAAGTTCAATTAGTTTTATTCTTGTTTCATTAGATAAATTTTCTATTAAATTAGCTACATCTGCCTCATGTAAATCTTTAAGAGTTTGGTTGATAAATTTTATGTCTGAAGATTGTATTTTTTCAGAAAAAGTATTAATAAATTCTTTATTAAAATCGAGATTGACCTTTTTATTTCCTGTTGATTTAACTAAAGTCATAAACACCTCTGATTGTTTTTTGAGACTAATAGTCCATATAGTGATAAATTTCAAACTAAATGAGCATAGAAATTAAAATAAGCAAAAGACGTATTTCCTATAAAATTGCTATGAAAATTCTTCATAAACGTGTTGAAGAACTTAAAGCAAACAGAGGAAAAGAATTATTGTGGATTTTGGAACATCCACTCACTTATACAGCAGGCATAAGATCAGATAAGAAAGAAATTTTGGATAAAGAAATTAAAATAATTAAAACCAATAGAGGTGGAAGAATCACGCTTCATAACCCTGGTCAAAAGATTATCTATTTTGCTTTAAATCTTAATAAAAGAAAAAAAGATGTTAGAAAATTAATAAACTTAATTGAAAAAAGTATTATTGAATTTTTAAATATTCATAAGATTAAAGGAAAAAAAGATAAAAAAAATATTGGTATTTGGGTAAACGAAAATAAGATTGCCGCTATAGGGCTAAGAATTTCAAAATGGATTGCCTATCATGGGTGTTCTATTAATATAAACAATAATCTAAATCCATATTTAAAGATTATTCCCTGCGGTCTTGATAATAATAAAATAACATCTGTTTATAATGAAAAAGGAAAAATAAGTAAAAATATTAATAAAAAGCTAATAAAAATATTTTTAAAGAATATTAATAAAATTTAAAAATTTTTTTTCAAAAACTCTTGAAAATTTTTGTTATATTTAGCTTTAAAATTATATTTTGTATTATTTATCATAAACTTTATCTTATATGCGTGTAGCATAAGACCTTTATTTTTAATTTTTCTTTCTTTGATAATTCTATTTGTAAAATATTTATCATCTCCAATAATAGGATTCCCAATATTATAAAGCTGTTTTCTTAGTTGATGTTTTCTTCCTGTTATAGGCTTTAATTCAACATAAGAATAATAGTTTGATGTTCTTAAAACTTTTAAATAAGAAATTGCTTTTTGTATGACTTTTCTATTTTTATCATATGTTATTAAATCATCTTTTAATGTATTGTTAGATTTAGATATTTTTCCGTATGTTAAAGCTAAATATGTTTTGTGTATTTTTCTTATTCTAAAAAGTGAAGTAAATAATTGCGCATATTCTCTTGTCTTGGCTATTATTAAAACTCCTGAAGTTTCTTTATCCAGACGATGAACTATATATGGTTTTTGATTTTCAAAAAATTTAGTATTTTTTAATATATCTATAATATTTCTGAATGATTTTGTTCCAGACTGAACAGGGATTCCAGGTGGTTTGTTTATAACTATAAAATTATCGTTATTTTCAATAATATAGTCATCATATACATTAACTTCTTTTTTTGAAGGTTTGTATCTTAATATTTTAGGCCTTTCATTCACTTTAAAATTTGAAATATTGTAAACTTCGACAATATCTCCTGGTTGGACTCTGTAAGAAGATTTAGTTCTTTTACTATTAATTTTGACTTTATTTAATCTGATTATTTTTTCAATTAATGACTGAGGGAGATCTATTATGTTTGTTTTAAACCATCTATCAAAACGTGAGTTTTGATAATCTTTATCAATAGTATAGGTTTTTGGCATGTAGAGCTAAAACTATTTGCTTGCTACTTTTTGATCTGTTTTTTTCTCGTCTTCTTTATTTTTAACTATTTTTGGTTTATCAATTTTTTTTGCCTCAGGATTTCTATCTACCAGTTCTATCACGGCCATAGGTGCATCATCGCCAGTTCTATATCCGGCTTTTAAAACTCTAGAATATCCACCTTTTCTTGAACTATATCTTTTTGATAACTCATCAAATACTTTTGTTACTGATTTTTTGTCTTGAAGTTTAGAAAAAAGTTTTTTTTTATTACTTAATATATTTTTTTTTCCAATGGTAATAACTTTATCAATTTGTGGTTTTAGTTCTTTGGCTTTAGGTAGAGTTGTAATTATTTGTTCATATTTTATTAAAGAATTAAGCATATTTTTAAATAAAGCTTTTCTATGCTCCCCAGTTTTATTTAATTTTCTATAACTTATACCGTGTCTCATTAGTAATTATTATCCTCAAGTTTTTTAGATAACTCTGCAATATTATCTGGTGGCCAATTTGGTATTTCCATCCCTAAATATAAAGACATTGTATTTAGAACTTCCTTAATTTCATTAAGGGATTTTCTTCCAAAATTTGGTGTTCTTAACATTTCTGGCTCTGTTTTTTGGACTAAATCACCTATGTAAATTATATTGTCGTTTTTTAAACAATTCATTGATCTTACAGATAGTTCTAGTTCTTCAACTCTTTTTAATAAATTTCTGTTAAATTCTGGTTCTGTGCTTTTAACTTCTTTTACTATTTCCTTTGGATCTTCGAAATTAACAAACATCGATAATTGATCTTGAAAAATTCTAGCTGAATATGCAATAGCATCTTCTGCGGCAACTGTTCCATTTGTTTCAACGGTCATTAATAGCTTATCATAATCAAGTGCGCTTCCTGCTCTCGTATTTTCTATAGAAAAAGAAACTTTTTTAACCGGACTAAATAAAGAGTCTATTGAAATTAATCCAAGTGGACTATCTTCATTTTTGTTTTTTGGAGCCGCAACATAACCTTTTCCTGTACTAATCATTAATTCCATATGAAAGTTAGTTTTTTCGTCCAAATTACAAATAGTTTGTTCTGGATTCAGAATTTCTATTTCTGGTACAAGTGTAATGTCTTTCGCCTTAACTTCTTTAGGGCCTTTTATATCTAAAATTATTTTTTTTGGACTTGCCGATGATGATTTTATAGCTAAGTTTTTTACATTTAACACAATGTCAGTTACGTCTTCTCTAACTCCTTTAATAGAAGAAAACTCATGAAGAACACCATCTATTTGAATAGCTGATACTGCTGCTCCTTGGATTGACGATAATAAAATTCTTCTTAAAGAATTTCCTATTGTCTGTCCGAATCCTTTTTCTAAAGGTTCTGCAACAACTTTGGCTATAGTTTTATCTTCGTTGCTCTTAATTTCTAATTTATTTGGTTTAATTAAAGCTTTCCAATTTTTATCTATTACATTTGACGTAGTTTCCATTAAACTCTCCTTCTTTTTGGTGGTCTTGCTCCATTGTGTGGCATAGGTGTTGTATCTTTTATTGATAAAATTTTAAATCCTCTTGATTGTAATGACCTTAAAGCTGTTTCTCTTCCAGATCCAGGACCTTTTACTTGAACAGTTAATGTTCTTAAACCTTGTTCGTAAGCTTTTGATCCAGCGTCATCTGCAGCCACTTGTGCGGCGTAAGGAGTAGATTTTCTTGAACCTTTAAAACCTTTTGATCCTGCTGAAGACCATGAAACAACATTTCCTCCCTCATCTGCGATAGAAATTATTGTGTTATTAAATGTAGAATAAACATAAGCAATTCCTGAAGTTATGTTTTTTTTGATTTTTTTCTTTTTTTTAAACGTACTTTCTTTTTTTTTTATTAACTCAGTTTTTTTTGCTTCAGTTTTTTTTTCTATTTTTTCGTTCTTTTTATTCATTAAAATTTATAAATTTATTTTTTAAGTGGTGTTAATTTTTTCCCAGCAATTGCTATTGCTTTACCTTTTCTGGTTCTTGCATTACATTGAGTTCTTTGACCTCTTACAGGTAATTTTTTTTTATGTCTTGTTCCACGATAACAAGCTAAGTCTACTAAACGTTTAATATTTACTGAAACTTCTCTTCTTAAATCTCCTTCAACTTTATGGTTCGCGTCTATAAATTCTCTAATTTTTAATACCTGTTCTTCTGATAATTCATTCACTCTTTTTGATGAAGGTATATTTAATTTTTCACATATTTTTTTTGAAGAAAATAGACCTATACCATGAATGTAGGTCAGAGCAATGCTTACAACTTTATTTTGTGGAATATTGATTCCTGCTATACGAGCCATATTATAATGAGTTAAAGTTCCAAATGCGTATTTATATTGCCTAATTTTTTAATGTCAACTCTATATAAGGGTAATAATATCGCTAATTTCTTTATTTATTTGATCAATTGTCCTTTCTCCATCGATCACCTTTAATAAATTCAATTTTTTATAATATTCAATCACTGGTTCAGTGGATTTTTCATAAGTTTTATATCTTTTAACTGCTAACTCTTCGCTATCATCAGATCTTTTTTCAATAGTTTTTCTTTCTAAAATTCTTTTTGTTATTGTTTCTAAGGATACAGATAGTTTTAAAACTAAATCAATCTTTTGAGCGTATTTTGTAAGTAATTCATTAAGAGTTTGTACTTGATTTAAATTTCTTGGATATCCGTCAAAAATTAATCTGTTTTTATATTTATTATTAGAAATATAATTTTCTACTAATTTTTTAACAATATCATCTGAAACCAAGGAACCTGAATTTATTATAGATGATATTTCTTTTCCTAATTCAGTTTTATTTTTGATTTCATTTCTAAGAACTTCACCTGTTGATAATTGATATAGATTAAATTTATCTACAATAAAATCTGCTTGAGTTCCTTTACCTGCTCCTGGTGGGCCAAATATAATTAGGTTCATAAAACTAATTATTTTCCAAATTTAGTCTTTCTAATTAACGACTCATATTGAGAGCTCATTAATCTGGTTTGGACTTGCGTAACTGTATCCATTGCGACTACAACAACTATTAATATAGAAGTGCCACCTAAGTAAAAAGGGATTGGGTATTTAGCAATTAAAAATTCTGGCATTAAACATACAAAAGTAAGATATAAAGATCCAACAGTAGTTAATCTTATTAAAATTGTTTCAATATATTCGGCGGTTCTTTCTCCAGGTCTAATTCCAGGAACATATCCTCCATATTTTCTTAAATTTTCTGCTGTTTCTTTTGGATTAAAAACAATCGAAGTATAGAAAAAAGCAAAGAATATAATACCTGAAGCATACAAAAGCATATACAAAGGTTGTCCCTGTGTAAACATTGAAGAAATTTTAATTGACAAATCTGACTCTGCAAATCCAAAATTTGTAAGTGTGATCGGCAGTAATAATAAAGCTGAAGCAAAAATAGCCGGGATAACTCCAGCAGTATTAATTTTTAAAGGCAAGTGAGAGGAATCTCCTCCGTACATTTTGTTACCAACTTGTCTTTTAGGATAGTTGATTAAAATTTTTCTCATAGCTCTTTCAAAAAATACTATGAATAAAACTAAAAATATCACTAATATAAATATCCCAACTATCATTAAAGCTGATAATGCACCTGTTCTCCCTAGTTCAAATGTTGAAGCTAAAGCTCTAGGTATTTCAGCTACTATTCCTGAAAAAATTATTAGAGAAATACCATTCCCGACTCCTCTTAAAGTTATTTGTTCTCCTAACCACATTAAAAATGTTGTTCCTGCGACTAAAGAGATTGTAGTTACAATTCTAAATCCCATACCTGGTTCAATTACTAAATTTCCTGCATTTTCTAAACCAACTGAGACTCCATAACCTTGTAAACAAGCAATTAAAACTGTTCCATATCTTGTAATTTGAGTAATTTTTTTTCTTCCAATTTCTCCTTGTTCTTTTAAACTTTTAAAATAATCAGAAACTCCAGTTAATAATTGAACAATAATTGATGAAGAAATATAAGGCATTATACCAAGAGCAAATATAGCCATTCTAGTAACAGCTCCTCCAGAGAACATATTGAACATCCCTAATAATCCCTTTTGGCTTGTAGCCATTATTTCTTTTAAAGCTAAGGGATCTATTCCAGAGATTGGAACATAAGTCCCCAATCTATAAACTATTAAAAGTAGAATAGTGAATAAAATTCTATTTTTAAGATCTGTTGCCTGACTAAATGCACCAGATCTATTTAAGGTTTCGCTAGACATATAAAATTATCTTTTTAAAATATTTAGTTTACCACCAGCTTTTTCAATTTTTTCTTTTGCTTGTTTTGATGCATAGTGAGCAGTAATATCCATTTTATCTTTAAGTTCACCTGTTCCTAAAATCTTTAATTGTAAGTATTTTTTATTTATAAATTTTTTTTCCTTTAAAGATTTCAAGTCTAAAGATCCACTTAATTTATCTTTATTCTTTTCATAAAAATTCTGGATTTTTGATAAATTTAATATTGCAGTTATCTTTTTGCCTGGTGTTTTAAATCCTCTTTTTGGTAAACGTCTATATAATGGCATCTGTCCACCTTCAAAACTTTTAATAGCCACGCCAGATCTTGATTTTTGTCCTTTGTGACCTCGTGTAGATGTTTTTCCTTTTCCGGATCCAATACCTCTTCCTACTCTTATCTTTTTTTTGTTATTTTTTACTAGATTATTTAATTCCATTATTTAGCCTCTCTTTTGAAAACAATATCAGATATTTTTTTACCTCTTATTGCAGATAATATTTTAGGAGAATTTTGAGATTTTAGTCCATTAACACAAGCTTTTAATACATTATGAGGATTTGCAGATCCTAAAGATTTAGCTACTACATCTTGAATTCCCAAAACTTCACAAACTGATCTTATTGGTCCACCAGCTATTATTCCTGTTCCAGCTGGCGCTGATCTCATAAATACTTTCCCTGATCCATTTTTACCTTTTACATCATGATGAAGGGTTCTGCCGTCTTTTAAAGGAATTTGAATTAGACTTTTTTTTGCAACCTCTGTTGCTTTTTTAATTGCGTCAGGAACTTGTTTGGATTTACCTTGGCCAATACCAACCGAACCTTTTTGATTACCGACTACGACTAAAGCTGCAAAACCAAATCTACGACCTCCTTTAACAACCTTAGTTATTCTATTGATAGCAACCAATTTTTCTTTTATATCGCTTTCTATTTTTTTATTTTCAGCCATTTTAAAACTTTAGTCCATTTTTTCTTAATGTTTCAGCAAAAACTTTTATTCTTCCATGATATTTGTATTCACCTCTATCAAAATATACATTGTTTATATTCTTTTCTTTTGCTCTTTTAGCTAAAATTTCTCCAATTAAACTGGATTTTTCTATTTTTTTTACTTTATTTTTTTTAATTTCTTTTTCGATAGATGAAGCAGAAACTAAAGTTTTCTTATTTTTATCGTCTATTATTTGTACGAAAAGATTATTTAAAGATTTTGATACAGAGATTCTATATCTATTATTGCTAACTTTTTTAAGTCTTTTTCGATTTCTTAATTTTCTTTTAATTTTTCCACTAATTTTTCTCATTATTTTTTCTTTCCTTCTTTTCTTAATACAAATTGACCTTTTTCTTTTATCCCTTTGGCTTTATAGGGTTCTACTGGTTTAAGATTTTTAATATCTGCAGCTATTTTAGCAACTAGATCTTTATCTACCCCGCTAATTTTAATTGTAGTTTGTTTTTCAACAGTAATTTTAATTTCTTTTGGTATTTTAAAATTTACATCATGGCTAAAACCTATCTGTAAATTTAAATTCTCTCCCTTGATATTTGCTCTAAAACCAACACCATTTAATTCTAATACTTTTTCATGACCTTGAGAGACGCCTGCGATAGCATTATTAATCAAACTTCTGTAAGTGCCCCACATTATAGTTGTTTTTTTGTCTATGTTTTTATTTAAAGGCAAAATCTGAAATTCATTTTTTTCATTAACTTTAGATGAAAAAATTTTATCATTGATAGACAGTTTCTTAGATCCTTTGGGTCCTGTAATAGTTAAATTTCCACCTTCAATTTTTACAGAAGACTCTTTTGGTACTAATATATTTTTTTTTCCAATTTTTGACATTAAAATACCCTACAAATTATTTCTCCGCCAACATTATTTTTTCTGGCTTCTGCATCACTCATTACACCTTTTGGTGTAGAAAGAATTGCTAATCCTAAACCATTCATAACTTTCGGAATACTAGTTGCTCTTGAATACACTCTTCTTCCTGGTTTAGAAATTCTTTTAATTTCTTTAATTACTGGATCTCCCTCATAATATTTAAGGTTTATCTTTAAATTAATCTTATTGTTCTCAGATTTTTCAATATAGTAATCTTTGATATAACCTTCATTTTTTAAAATTTTTAAAATATTTTGTCTATAATTAGATGAAGGTATAAGTATTGAATTTAACAATCTCATCTGACCATTTCTAATTCTTGAAAACATATCTCCTATTGGATCTGTTAATGTCATATTTCTCCTACCAGCTTGATTTAGTTATTCCGGGAATTTTACCAGATGACGCCATGTCTCTTAATGCAATTCTCGATATTTTTAATTTTCTATAAACTCCATGCGGTCTACCTGATATCTCACATCGGTTTCTTATTCTTGTTTTTGCAGAGTTTTTTGGTAATTTGTTTAATTTTAATTGGGCTGCAAATCTTTCTGATAATTCTAACTTTTTATTTTTTATTATCTTTTTTAATGCTGCTCTTTTACTTGCATATTTTTTTACAAGTTTAATTCTTCTTAAATTTTTTTGTATCGCACTAGTTTTAGCCATTGTTACCTCAGTTTTTTTTATTATTTAATGGAAAATTAAATCCTTTTAGTAATTCCAAAGTTCCTTCTTTGGTTTTACTTGTTGTCACAATCGTTACATCTAAACCTCTGATTTTTTCAACTTTATCGAAATTTACTTCGGGAAATATAATATGTTCTTTAATACCAAAAGAATAATTGTAAGAACTATCTATTCCTTTTGAAGTTAATCCTCTAAAATCTTTCACTCTAGGTAGAGCAATATTTACAAGTCTATCAATAAATTCATACATTTTATTTGATCTTAAAGTTACTTTTACTCCTGCATTTGTGCCCTTTCTTGATTTAAAATTAGATATAGATTTTTTAAACTTTGTAATTATAGGCTTTTGCCCAGCAATTAAAGACATATCGTCAACACAAGATTTGAGTTTTTTACCGTCAGAAGCATCTTCTCCTAATCCCATGTTTAATATTATTTTATCAATTTTAGGCGCTTCATGCTTGTTTTTAAGATTTAGTTTGCTCATAAGTTTGCTAATAATTTCTTTCTCATAAGCTGTTTTTAATCTTGGTCTCATTTTTTACCTGCTGTTTTTTTTTCTTTTTTATTCTGATCTAAATTTTTTACATTCGATAAATGTATAAAACTTTCTTTTGAAATTATTCCACCTTTATTTTCTTTAGTTGGTTTTAAATGTTTTTTAATCATTCCAATAGATTTAATTTTAACTTTATTTAATTTTTTATTTATTTCTAAAATTTCACCAGTCTTACCTTTGTCTTTACCTGTAATAATTTTTACTTGTGTTCCTTTTTTTAAAATCATTTTAAAGTACCTCCGGTGCGAGTGAAATAATTTTTGTATGTCCTCTAGTTCTTAATTCTCGAGTAACTGGCCCAAAGATTCTAGTTCCTATTGGTTCTCCTTTTTCATCTGTTAATACAACTGCATTAGTATCAAACTGAACTTTAGAACCATCATCTCTATAAATTTCTTTTCTAGTTCTTACTACTACGGCTTTATGAACTGCTCCTTTTTTTACTTTACCTTTAGGTATAGCGTCTTTAACGCTGATTACTATGAGATCCCCTACAGAAGCATATCTTCTTTTAGAACCGCCTAATACTTTGATACACTCAACTCTTTTAGCTCCTGTATTATCTGCCACCATTAATTCTGTTTGCACTTGTATCATTATTTAACTACCTGCCAGGTTTTTTTCTTTGAAATTGGTTTGCACTCTATAATTGAAACCTTTTCTCCTTCTTTAATTTTATTTTCTTCATCGTGAGCATGATACTTTTTTGTTCTTTTAATTATTTTTTCATAAAAAGGATGTTTAAATTTTCTAGTAACTTCAACAACAATAGTTTTATTGTTTTTTGCACTAGTTACCACTCCTTTTAAAATTTTTTTTGTCATTTTGTGTTTCTAATAGTTGTATATAGTCTTGCTATACTTTTTTTAATTTCATTATATTGAGCAGAATTCTCAATTTGGTTATTTATTTTTTTAAATCTGATATTAAACAAATCTTTTTTCAAAGTTAATATTTTTTTTTCTGCTTGATCTTTTGTTAATTTTTTATCTTCTTTTTTTTTAGCCATAAAATTATCTTTTAATAAACTTTGTTTTTATTGGTAATTTTGCTGATGCTTTATAGAGAGCAATTTTAGCTACTTCTTCGGTAACGCCGTCTACCTCAAAAATAATTCTTCCAGGTTTTACTCTGCACGCATAATATTCTGGTGATCCTTTTCCCTTACCCATTCTGACTTCTGTTGGTTTTTTAGATACTGGTATATTAGGAAATATTCTTGTCCAAACCTTACCAGTTCTTTTCATGTACCTTGTTAAAGCTACTCTTGCTGCTTCAATTTGTTTTCCGATAACTCTTTCGGGCTCCATTGCCTTAAGGCCAAATTGACCATAATTTAATTTTACAGCCCTTGAAGCTTTTCCGTGAATTCTACCTTTAAATGCTTTTCTGTATTTAGTTCTTACTGGCTGAAGCATTTTTAACCCTTTCCTTTTTTTCTTTTTCTACATCTTTTGCCATTAGCTCACCCTTATAGATCCATACTTTAATACCAATTATTCCATAAGTTGTTAATGCTTCAGCAAATCCATAGTCAATATCTGCTCTCAAAGTGTGAGAAGGTATGCTTCCTTCTCTTAACCACTCTGTTCTAGCAATTTCATTTCCTGCCAACCTACCGCTTAGCATAACTTTAATACCTTTAGCATTTAATCTCATTGCAGACTGCATGGCTCTTTTCATTGCTCTTCTATATGCTATTCTTTTAACAAGCTGTTGTGCAATGTTTTCTGCTACCAAATTAGAATTAAGTTCTGGTTTTTTTATTTCTTTAATATTTACACTTACATCGCCTTCTGTAATCTTCATGATATTCTTTTTAATTTTTTCAATATCAGCTCCTTTTTTACCGATAACAAATCCTGGTCTAGAAGTGTGAATTGAAACCTTGCATTTTTTTGATGACCTTTCGATTATAATTTCAGAAACTCCTGAATTAGTTATATTTTTTTTAATATAATTTCTTATTTTGAAATCTTCTATTAAATATTTTCCAAAATCTTTTTTCTTGGCAAACCATGTAGAGTCCCAACCTCTATTGATACCCAATCTTAAGCCTATAGGATTTATTTTTTGTCCCATTATTTATTTTCCTTTTTTTCCTTTTTTTCTTCAAGTATGATTGTTATTCTACTAAATGGTTTTTTAATTGGACTTGCTCTTCCTTTTGCTCTTGGTCGAAATCGTCTCATTACAAGAGATTTTCCAACATAGGCTTCTTTAACAAATAAATTATCTATATCATACTGATGATTGTTTTCTGCGTTTGAAATTGCAGATTTAACTGTTTTGCTTACGTCTTTAGCTATTCTTTTTCTTGTAAATTCTAAATCTCTTAAAGCTAAATCTGCTTTTTTTCCTTTGATATAATTTAATACTAATGCCAATTTTCTAGGACTTGATCTTACATTTTTGTTTATAGCTTTAATTGTAGTGTTATTTTTTTGCATTTTCACCTCCGTCTTTCTTTGGTTCAGCAGATGCAACTGCCGCTGCCTTTTTGTCTGCTGGTGTATGTCCTTTAAATGTTCTAGTAGGAGCAAATTCTCCAAGTTTATGACCAACCATTTCTTCAGAAATGGTTATAGGTATAAAAGATTTTCCGTTGTGAATCATAAAACTATGACCCACAAAATCAGGTATAATTGTAGAATGTCTTGACCAAGTTTTAATTGGTTTTTTATTTGGAGAATCCTTAAGTTTATCAATCTTTTTTAATAAACTTGGATGAACAAATGGTCCTTTCCAAACAGATCTAGTCATTATTTTCTTTTCCTTCTTCTTGTTATAATTAACTTATCGCTTCTTTTCGGTCTTCGTGTCTTCAATCCTTTAGCAGATTGGCCCCACGGTGATACAGGACTTCTTCCGCCAGATGTTTTTCCTTCACCACCTCCGTGTGGATGATCTACAGGGTTCATTGCAACACCTCTTGTTTGAGGTCTTTTTCCTCTCCATCTATTTCTTCCAGCTTTACCTATTTTGATATTTTTCTGATCTGGATTGGAAACAACACCAATTGTTGCTCTACAAGCGCTATTAACTTTCCTTGTTTCCCCAGATGATAATTTTAATATTGCATAATCTTCATCAAAACCTGATAGGGTTATCGAAGATCCTGCTGATCTAGCAAGCTTGCCTCCATTTCCAGGTATTAATTCAACATTATGTATAGATGATCCAGGTGGTATATCTTTTAATTCTAAAGAGTTTCCAGTTTTAATCTCAGCATTTTTTCCTGACTCAATTTTGTCACCTTGTTTTAATCCTTGAGGACAAATAATGTATGATTTCTCTTTGTCTTCATAAGTTATCAATGCTATGTATGCTGTTCTATTTGGATCATATTCAATTCTATCAACTACTGCAGGAATATCTATTTTTTTTCTAAAAAAATCTATAACTCTAAATTTATGTTTTGAACCACCACCTATGTGTCTTGATGTAATACGTCCGTAATTATTTCTTCCTCCCGTAAAATTTTGACCTCGTGTTAAAGGTTTATATGGAGAGCCTTTCCATAAATTTCTTTTATCAACTACTACAGTTCCTCGAGTAGATTTTGTATAAGGTTTAAATGTTTTAAGTGCCATTATTAAATACCAGTTGTCAGATCAATACTTTGACCTTTTTTAAGAGTTATAATTGCTTTTTTGTATCCACTTTTATAAGATCTTTTTCCTTGTTTAATTTTAAATTTAGTTTTTGAGTTTATAATATTCACTTTAATTACGTTTACTTTAAATAGTTTTTCTATATTTTTTTTAATTGTCTTTTTGTTAGCTTTAGAATGAACTTTAAAAACACTTTTGTTTTGTTCAGATAAAATTGTAGCTTTTTCTGTTATAATTGGACTTCTAATTGAGTCTATATGATTAATTTTTTTCATTTAATAGCCTACTTTCTATCTTTTTTATAGAAGAAGAAGTCATTATGACATTTTTATATTTAAACAAATCATAAATATTGGTTCCTTCATCCTTTATTAATTTTATATTTTTAATATTTCTTGCAGATTTATTGATATTTTTTAAAGAGTCAGTGTCAGATATAATTAAAGAATTAGTTAAATTATTCTTTTTTAAAAATTGATTAAATTCTTTTGTTTTTTTAATTTCTTTTTTTACATCAGCTAATACATGTAGGTTTTTATCTGAATTTTTCTTAGATAAAGTTTGTGCTAAAGCTAATTTTCTCACTTTTTTATTAATTTTTTTTACTTTATAAACAGCTCCTTTTGGTCCATGGGCAATACCACCTCCTACAAATAGAGGGGCTTTTTTGCTTGCATGTCGTGCACCTCCACTACCTTTTTGAGCAACAATTTTTACAGTGGAGCCTTTAATTTGATTTCTTTGTTTAGTTTTAGCTAATCTTGGTTTTGCACGATTTAACTGCCAATCAATAACAAATTTAATTAATTTATGATTTACTTTTAATTTAATTATCTTGTCAGATACTTCTATCGATAAATTCTTTGATCCGTCAATATTTAATAAAGGAAGTTTCATTTTTATTTTTTACCTTTCTTTGACTCAGCTTTTTTAATTTTTGCCTCATATTTTTCGCTAATAGTTTTTCTTGCAATATTTTTTACTGACTCTCTCAAAAAAACTGTTGTATTTTTTGATCCTGGAATTGAACCTCTTAAATAAATTAAATCATTATCTATGTCTGATTTTATGATTTCAAGATTCAACATGGTTCTCATCTTATCCCCCATATGACCAGCCATTTTTTTTCCCTTGAAAACTTTACCGGGATCTTGATTTTGTCCAGTTGATCCATGAGCTCTATGAGATACTGAAACTCCGTGTGAAGCTCTTAAACCGGAAAAATTCCATCTTTTCATACCTCCGGCAAATCCCTTACCTATGGTTCTTGATCTAACATCTAAAAATTTTTTATCTTTAAATATTTCTAATCCAAATTCATTTCCTTCTTTAAATTGATCATTGTTTTCAATTCTAAATTCTTTTAATATTTTTTTTGGTTCCGTTTTTTTTTTACTAAAATAACCCTTCATTTGTTTAGTAAGTTTTGAATTTTTAATTTTACAAAATCCAACTTTTACTGCACTGTAGCCTCTTTTGTCTTTGCTTATTACATCTAAGACTCTACCTTTTTCTATTTTAATAACAGTTACAGGGACTGATTGCCCGCTTTTCATAAATTCTCGCGTCATGCCTATTTTTGTTCCTAATAATCCAATGCTCATAATTATATCTTTATTTCTATATCTACTCCTGAAGCTAAGTCTAATTTCATCAAAGCTTCTACTGTTTGAGGAGTTGGTTCAATTATATCTATTAATCTTTTATGAGTTCTTGACTCAAACTGTTCTCTGCTTTTTTTGTCAATGTGTGGAGATCGTAAAACTGTATATCTTTCTATTCTTGTTGGTAAAGGTATGGGTCCTTTAACTTGAGCTCCTGTTCTTTTTGCAGTATTTACAATTTCCTCGGTTGATAGATCAAGGATCTTATTATCATATGCTTTTAAATGTATTCTTATATTTTGATTTTCCATAATTAAGCTAATTTTTTAGTAACTTCATCCTGTACATTTTGAGGCACTTTATCATAATGACTAAATTGCATTGTATATTGTGCTCTGCCTTGAGTAGATGACCTTAGATTATTAATGTAACCAAACATATTTGCTAAAGGCACTGTTGCATTAATGACTGTCGCATTACCTCTAGCTTCCGTTGAGCCCACTTGTCCTCTTCTGCTATTTAAATCTCCAATTACATCTCCCATAAAATCTTCTGGAGTTACGACTTCCACTTTCATCATTGGTTCTAAAAGTTTCAAAGTCGCCTTTGTACAAGCCTCTCTAAAACACATTCTTGAAGCAATCTCGAAAGCTAACACGCTAGAATCCACATCGTGATGTAAACCATCTAAAATTGTAACTTTGTAATCAATAACAGGAAATCCTGCCAGAATACCACTATCAGCAACACTTAAAACTCCTTTTTCTACTCCTGGTATAAACTCTTTTGGTATTGCTCCACCTTTAATTTTATTATCAACTTCTCTACCTTTTCCTGGTTCTAAAGGTTCAACATTTAATGTGACTTTAGCAAACTGTCCGGAACCACCACTTTGTTTTTTATGTATATAGGTTACCTCAGATGATCCTAATATAGTTTCTCTATACGCAACTTGAGGAGCACCAATATTAGCTTCAACTTTAAATTCTCTTTTCATTCTATCTACAATGATATCTAAATGTAATTCACCCATGCCTTTAATAATTGTCTGCCCTGACTCTTCATCTGAGCTTACTCTAAACGAAGGATCTTCTTTAGCTAACCTATTTAAAGCTTCACCCATTTTTTCTTGATCGGCTTTTGTTTTGGGTTCAACTGCAATTTCAATTACCGGATCAGGAAATTCCATTGGTTCTAACAAAATAGGTTTTTTTTCATCACACAAAGTATGTCCTGTAATTGTGTGTTTTAAACCAGCTAGAGCTACTATGTCTCCAGTTGTAGCTACTTTTATATCTTCTCTGCTATTTGCATGCATAAGAAGCATTCTTCCAACTCTTTCTGATTTTTCTTTTGATGAATTATAAACTGATGTCCCTGCCTCTAATTTACCTGAGTAAATTCGGATAAATGTTAATGAACCTACAAATGGATCATTTGCTACCTTAAATGCCAAAGCTGAAAAAGGTTCATTGTCATCAAATTTCATTTCAACTTTATCTTCAGAACCTAATTTAGTTCCTTCAATTGAACCAAGATCTTTTGGACTAGGAAGATAATCAATTACTGCATCTAATAATGGTTGAACGCCTTTGTTTTTGAAAGCTGATCCAGTAGTAATTGGAACAAAATTAAAACCTAAAGTCCCTTTTCTTATACATTTTATTAAATCAGATTCTGAAGGTTCTTTGCCTTCTAAATAAGTCTCCATTAATTTTTCGTCCTCCTCAACTGCAGATTCCACTAAATCTTTTCTGTATTGTTGAGCTTTTTCTTTTAGATCATCCGGAATATCAACATAATCAAATTTTGCTCCTAAATCTTCATTTTGCCAAACAACACCTTTCATTTTAACTAAATCCACAACTCCTTTAAGATCTGCTTCAGAGCCTATTGGTAATTGTAGCACTAACGGCTTACAACCTAATCTATCCTTAATCATTTCAACGCATCTATAAAAATCAGCGCCAGTTCTATCAAGTTTATTTACAAAACAAATTCTAGGTACTTTATATTTATCTGCTTGACGCCAAACAGTTTCTGACTGAGGTTCTACTCCTGCTACTCCATCAAAAACAGCTACAGCTCCATCTAAAACTTTTAACGACCTTTCAACTTCAATTGTAAAATCTACATGTCCTGGTGTATCTATAATATTAATTCTATGATCTCTCCAAAAGCAAGTTGTTGCTGCAGAAGTAATTGTAATACCTCTTTCTTGCTCTTGTTCCATCCAATCCATTGTTGCTGCACCATCATGCACTTCACCTATTTTATGACTTTTGCCTGTATAGTATAAAACTCTTTCAGTAGTAGTAGTTTTACCAGCATCAATGTGAGCCATGATACCAATGTTTCTATATTTATCTAATGAATATTTAGTAGCCATAATATTTTACCATCTAAAATGTGCAAAAGCTTTATTTGCTTCTGCCATTTTATGTGTATCTTCTCTTTTTTTTATTGCCGATCCTTTGTTTTGTGAAGCATCTAAAATCTCTGAATATAATTTATCTGCCATCGTTTTATTTTTTCTTTTTCTTGTTGCATCCATCAACCATCTTAATGCTAAAGCTTGTGCTCTTTTTGATTTCACTTCTACAGGAACTTGATAAGTTGCACCTCCAACTCTTCTAGATCTACATTCTAAATTAGGCTTTACATTGCTGATTGCTGTATTAAAGATTTTTAACGGATCTTCATTATTTTTAGATTTAATTTTTTCTAAAGCATCGTATAAAATTTTTTCGGCAGTCGACCTCTTGCCATCATACATTATAGAGTTGATAAATTTAGAGACTATTTCTGAATGAAATTTAGGATCTGGATAAACTTTTCTTACTGGTGCTTTTCTTTTTCGAGACATAATATTATTTTGGCTTTTTTGCTCCGTATAAAGATCTTCTTTGCTTTCGATTTGTTACTCCTTGAGTATCTAAATTTCCTCTTAAAATATGATATCTAACACCTGGTAAATCTTTAACTCTACCACCTCTCAATAAAACTACTGAGTGTTCTTGTAAGTTATGTCCTTCTCCAGGAATGTAAGCTGTAACTTCAAAACCGTTGGATAATCTAACTCTTGCAACTTTTCTTAATGCTGAATTTGGTTTTTTAGGTGTCGTTGTATAAACTTTTACACAAACTCCTCGTTTTAGAGGTTGTCGTTCTAAAGCAGGTACTTTGTTTCGAGCTATAGGTTTAACTCTACTTTTTTTAATCAACTGATTAATTGTCGGCATAGTAATATTTTGAATTGGAAGTAAAGATAGCCTGGTCGTGTTTTTAGTTAGTGTTTAAGGCTATAAAATGCCTTACTTCTAACATTCAAAATGTGCCGTAAACTAACATCGAAATGGTAAAAGTCAATATTTATTAGATATTCTCTTATAAATTAAACGGTTTGCTCTGGTGATGTAGAAGCTTTTAAAGCTTGTTTTTCTAATTCTTCTAGTCTTTTTTTATCTTGTTCTTTAGCTTGTTTATCCCAATCTATTTTGGTTAAACCAGTTCCAGCAGGTACTAATCGACCGACAATAACATTTTCTTTTAAACCTTCCAATGTATCAACTTTACCTCTAATAGAAGCATCGGTTAATACTCTTGTGGTCTCTTGGAAAGATGCAGCAGATATAAATGAATTAGTTTGTAAAGATGCTTTAGTTATACCAAGCAATACTCTTTCAAATATAGCAGGTTTCTTTTTATTTTTTCTCAATTCTTCGTTTATTTTGTTCATATCAAGTAAATCTATTACTTCACCCGTTAAAAGTCCTGAGTCGCACGGATCTTTAATCTCAACTCTTTTCAGCATTTGTCTTACTATAGTTTCAATATGTTTATCATTTATTACAACACCTTGAAGTCTATAAACTTCCTGTACTTCACTAACGAAATATTCTGTTAATTTTTCTACTCCTAATATTCTTAAAATATCATGAGGAGCCGGGCTTCCATCTAATAAATATTCTCCTTTTTTTATTTTTTCTCCTTGATTAAAATTAACATGTTTGCCTTTTGGAATTAAATAGTTAGAACTCTCTCCATTAGAAGCAACGATTGAAATTTTTTGTTTACCTCTTACTTCTTTTCCAAATTCTATTACACCATCATTCTCTGCTATAATCGCGCTGTCTTTTGGTCTTCTAGCTTCAAATAATTCAGCTACTCTTGGTAAACCTCCAGTAATATCTTTTGTTTTTGAAGTTTCTTTAGGTAATCTTGCTAATACATCACCAGCTGAAATTTTTTGACCATCTTTTACTGATAAAATTGTATCTGGAACCAAATAGTATCTAGCTTCATTTCCATCAGCTTTTTTAATTATCTCACCTTTATCATCTCTTAAAGTTATTCGAGGTTTCAATTCTGAATTCTTGCTTAAAGATTTCCAATCAGTAACTGATTTAGAGGATAGACCGGTAGCATCATCTAAAGTTTCTGTCAAAGAACTTCCTTCCATTAAATCCATATAATTTACAATACCACTAGTTTCAGCAATTACCGGTAATGTATATGGATCCCATTCTGCTATTTTTTTTCCTTTTTCAATCATGTCTCCATCTTTAAAAAATAATTTTGATCCATAATTAACTTTATAAATTGCCAATTGTCGTCCGCTGTCATCTTCGATACTTAATTGTGTATTTCTTCCCATTACTATTATACTTTTTTTAGAATTTTCTATGAGATTTTTATTTATTATATTTAACTTTCCTTTAGTTTGAGAAACAATTTGAGACTCTTCTTTAATCTGAGCTGTTCCGCCAACGTGGAAAGTTCTCATCGTTAATTGTGTTCCAGGTTCACCTATAGACTGAGCTGCAATCATTCCAACCGCTTCCCCAATATTCACCAATTTACCTCTAGCCAAATCTCTACCATAACAAACTTGGCAAACACCTTTTGTAGAAGCACAAGTAATCACAGAGTATACATTAACTGATTTTACTCCAGCAGCATCAATTTTTTCACAATCAAACTCATCAATTAATTTTGCTTTTTTAATAATTACCTCTCCTGTTACAGGGTTCTTAATATCTTCTGCTATTACTCTTCCAAGGACTCTTTCGGATAAACTTACTAAAATATTTCCACCTTCTATTATTTCAGAGATAGTTACCGATGATCTCTTTTTAGGATCGCACTCTGATTTTGTAATTTGTACATCTTGAGCAACATCGCATAATCGTCTTGTAAGATATCCTGAGTTAGCAGTCTTTAGAGCAGTATCTGCTAAACCTTTTCTTGCTCCATGGGTTGAATTAAAATACTCTAATACTGACAATCCTTCTTTAAAATTTGAAATAATGGGTGTTTCAATAATCTCCCCAGAAGGTTTTGCTATCAAGCCTCTCATTCCTGCTAATTGCTTCATCTGAGCTTGGGATCCTCTAGCGCCGGAATCTGCCATCATATAAACTGAATTTGTTTCAATTCTATCATTTTCATAAATTTTTTCAGCAGAAGAAATTTCTTTCATCATTTCGTTTGCAACAGTATCGGTGCATTTAGACCATACATCTACAACTTTGTTATATTTTTCTCCTCTTGTAATTAATCCATCTGAATATTGTTTTTCATATTCTTCTATTTGTTTTTTAGTATTAGAGATTAAATTTTCTTTTGTTCTAGGAATTAATAGATCGTCTTTTCCAAAAGAAATACCTGCTTTAAATGCATGTTTAAAACCTAGTGTCTTGATTTTATCACAAAAAATGACAGTTTCTTTTTGCCCGCAATACCTAAAAATTACATCTATTACTTCAGATACATTTTTTTTAGTTAATAGTCTATTTACTAAACTAAATTTGATGTTTTTGTTTCTCGGTAATACATTTGCTAATAGAAATCTACCTGCTGTACTTGTATATTTTTCAAGTTTCCTAGAACCATCTTCGTTTGTTGTTTCAAATGTAGATACTATTTTTGAATGCAAACTTATCGACTTATTTTCTAATGCTTGTTCAATTTCTTCTACACTAGAAAAAATTCCTTTAGGTTTTTTATCATTCTCATTACCTTGCGATAAATAATAAATTCCTAAAACTATATCTTGGCTAGGTACTATTATAGGCTTACCGTTTGAAGGACTTAAAATATTATTTGTAGACATCATTAAAACTCTAGCCTCTAATTGAGCTTCTAAACTTAAAGGTATATGTACGGCCATTTGATCTCCATCAAAATCAGCATTAAAAGCTGCGCAAACAAGTGGGTGTAGTTCAATAGCATTACCTTCTATAAGTTTAGCCTCAAACGCTTGAACTCCCAATCTATGCAATGTAGGTGCTCGATTTAAAAGAATTGGATGTTCTCTGATAATGTGTTCAAGTGAGTCCCATACTTCACTTTTTTCTTTTTCAACTAATCTTTTTGCTTGTTTAATTGTTGTTGCAAGTCCTAATTTATCTAATCTTGCATACAAAAAAGGTTTAAATAACTCTAAAGCCATTTTCTTTGGCAGACCACATTGATGTAATTTAAGCTCTGGACCAACAACTATTACTGATCTACCTGAATAATCAACTCTTTTTCCTAACAAGTTTTGTCTAAATCTTCCTTGTTTACCTTTCAACATTTCAGCTAATGATTTAAGAGGTCTCTTGCCTGTTCCTGTTATTACTCTACCTCTTCTACCATTATCAAATAAGGCATCCACCGATTCTTGGAGCATTCTTTTTTCATTTCTAACGATAATATCTGGAGCTTTTAAATCTAATAATCTTTTCAACCGATTATTTCTATTAATAACTCTTCTGTATAAATCATTAAGATCTGATGTTGCAAATCTTCCTCCATCTAGAGGAACTAGAGGTCTTAGCTCCGGTGGTATAACTGGGACTGAAGTTAAAATCATCCACTCAGGTTTATTACCTGAAGATATAAAAGATTCAATTAATTTTAATCTTTTTATAGTTCTCTCTTCCGTTACTTTAGATTTAATACTAGATAAGGAGTCTCTTAATCTCTTTTGTTCTTTTTTTAAATCTAGATTAATTAATATTTCTCTAACAGCTTCCGCTCCAATACCTGCACTGAATGCGTCTTCACCAAATTCATCTTGTGCTTTGGTTAAAGCTTCTTCTGATAGTAATTGACCTTTTTTTAAAGTTGTTAAACCTGGTTCTACTACTATGAAACTTTCAAAATATAAAACTTTTTCAACTTCTTTAAGTTTCATATCTATAGCTAAAGAAATTCGACTAGGTAATGATTTTAAAAACCAAATATGTGCTACGGGACAAGCAAGGTCTATATGTCCCATTCTCTCTCTTCTAACATTTGACTTCGTTACTTCAACACCACACTTTTCACAGATTATGCCTCTGAATTTCATACGCTTATATTTACCGCACAAACATTCATAGTCTTTTACAGGACCAAATATTCTTGAACAGAATAGACCATCCTTTTCTGGTCGAAAAGTTCTATAATTAATTGTTTCAGGTTTTTTTATTTCACCATAAGACCAAGACTTTATTTTTTCAGGACTTGCTAAAGTGATTTTAATACTATCAAAATTATTTTCCGGTGTTAAATTTTGACTATCATAATTTTTTGTTAAATTTTTTTCCATGTTAATTTAATTCGATATTTAAACCTAGTGCTCTAATTTCTTTAACTAAAACATTAAATGATTCAGGAACTCCAGATTCAAAGTTGTTATTACCTTTTACAATTGTTTCATAAACTTTAGTTCTTCCAGCAACATCATCTGATTTAACCGTAAGAATTTCTTGTAATGTATATGAAGCTCCGTACGCTTCTAAGGCCCATACTTCCATTTCACCAAACCTTTGACCTCCAAGTTGTGCTTTACCTCCTAGAGGTTGTTGTGTGACTAAACTATAAGGGCCTGTTGATCTGGCGTGTATTTTGTCCTCTACCAAATGATTTAATTTTAACATGTAAATAATCCCAACGGTCACTGGTCGATCAAAAGCTTCACCTGTTTGACCGTTCCATAATTGTGTCTGACCTGAATTAGGTAAATTTGCGATATCTAACATATCTGTAATATCTTTTGTGCTCGCACCATCAAATACAGGCGTTGAGATTGGGACACCATTAGAAATATTGTTAACTAGTTCTGCAATTTCTTTTTTTGACAATTTAGAAATAATATCCTCATAACATTGTTTGCCATAAATTTCTTTTAGCTTTTCTTTTACTTTTTCAATTTTTTCATCGAAATTTTTAACATAAGCTTTTATTTGTTCACCAAGTTCTGAACAAGACCAACCTAAATGTGTTTCAAGAATTTGACCAACATTCATACGGCTTGGTACACCTAGAGGATTTAAAACGATATCAACTGGTTTGCCATTTTCCATATAAGGCATATCTTCAACTGGAACAATTTTACTAACAACTCCTTTATTTCCATGTCGACCTGCCATTTTATCTCCTGGCATTAATCTTCTTTTTACGGCAACAAATACTTTTACAACTTTCATTACAGTCGGTAATAGATCGTCTCCTTGTTGAATTTTCCCAACTTTATCTTCGAATCTAAGCTTTATATCTTCATAAGCGTTATCAAATTGATTTTTTAACTTTTCTAAATCGCTGTTTAATTCTTGTTTTTGAAAACTAAGTTTCCACAAATCTTTTAGTGTTAAATTTTCAAAATCATTTTTGTTTAATGTAGTTTCAGGTTTAAGAGTTTTATATTGTTTATTTATGCTTTGACCATTTAATAAATCGATGGCTCTAAGTTTAATATTTCTATTTAAAATTTCTTCTTCAACTTTTTTATCTTCTTGTACGACTTCAATTTCAGCTCTTTCTATTGCAATTGATCTTTCGTCTTTTTCTATTCCATGTCTATTAAAAACTCTTACATCTATTACAACTCCAGTGCTTCCTGACGGTAGTTTAAGAGAAGAGTCTCTTACATCTGTGGCTTTTTCTCCAAAAATTGATCTTAATAATTTTTCTTCAGGGCTTGATGAAGTTTCACTTTTAGGGGTAACTTTACCAACTAATATATCACCTGGCTTAACTTCAGCTCCAACATATACAATACCCGACTCATCTAAATTTCTTAAACTTTCTTCGCTAACATTAGGAATGTCTCTTGTGATTTCTTCGGCTCCTAATTTAGTATCCCTAGCCATAGATTCGTATTCTTCTATATGTACAGAAGTAAACACATCGTCAGTTACACATCTTTCAGAAATTAGTATTGAATCCTCAAAATTGTAACCTTGCCATGGCATAAAAGCTACTGTCACATTTTTGCCTAATGCTAATTCCCCTAGTTTGGTTGCTGGACCATCAGCAATAATATCTCCTTTTTTAATTTGATCTCCAACCTTAACTAAAGGTTTTTGATTTATACAAGTATTTTGATTTGATCTTTGGAATTTTGATAAATTATAAATATCTACTGCTGACTGAGATAAATCTGTAACATCAGTTACTTTTACAACAATTCTTTTTCCATCTATCTTGTCAACTACACCGTTTCTTTTTGCTACAATAGTAACCCCTGAGTCTAAAGCAACGTCTGACTCTATTCCTGTGCCCACTAATGGGGACTCTGGTTTCAATAAAGGAACTGCTTGCCTCATCATATTTGATCCCATTAAAGCTCTGTTTGCATCATCATTTTCTAAAAAGGGAATTAAAGCTGCTGCTACAGATACTAATTGTTTTGGTGAAACATCAATAAAATCTATATTTTCTCTGTTAGCTAATTCAAAGTTAAGATTTTTTCTACAAGCAACTAATTCTTCTTCAAAAGATCCATCTTTTTTTATCGGTGAATTAGCTTGGGCTATAGTATATTTTTCTTCCTCTATTGCAGACAAATATTGAATTTCAGAAGTAACTTTTCCATTCACAACCTTTTTATAAGGACTCTCAATGTATCCAAATTTATTTACCCTACAGTAAGTAGCTAAACTATTAATTAATCCAATATTAGGGCCTTCTGGTGTTTCAATTGGACAAATTCTACCGTAATGAGTTGGATGAACATCCCGTACTTCAAAACCTGCTCTTTCTCTAGTTAAACCGCCAGGTCCTAAAGCAGAAACTCTTCTTTTGTGTGTAATCTCTGATAAAGGGTTGGTTTGATCCATAAACTGAGAAAGTTGAGAAGTTGCAAAAAAATCTTTTAGTGATGTCGTTATAGGTTTTGCGTTAATTAAATCTTGGGGCATCGCTGACTCTATTTCAAGAAATGTAGACATCTTTTCTTTAACTGTTCTTTCCATTCTTAAAAGACCAATTCTAAATTGATTTTCTACTAGTTCTCCAACAGATCTAACTCTTCTATTTCCAAGATGATCAATATCATCAACATCACCTCTTCCATCTCTTAAATCAAGCATAAACTTAATAATAGCAATTATATCATCGATAGTTAAAATTGTTTTTTTGTTACTGATTTTAAGATTAAGTTTTGAATTTAATTTTACTCTTCCAACTTCAGAGAGATCGTAACGTTCTTTTGTAAAATAAAGATTGTTGAATATTTCTTCAGCAATCTCTAATGAAGGTGCTTCACCAGGTCTCAAAACTTTGTAAATATCATTTAAAGCATCAGCTTTATTAAGATTTTTATCAATTTTAAGAGTTTCCAATAAATAGGGACCTTTGTTAATTGGGTCTATGTTTGCTAGTTCTATATTCTTTTCTTCT
>CACFVE010000004.1 GCA_902569735.1 uncultured Pelagibacteraceae bacterium
TTTAGTTTTGCAGCTTCCCAAGCCAACATTTCAGAAGCTCTTGAAAATATTAAAAAAATGTTGGCTAAATAAGCTGTATTTTCTCTAAATATCAATTAATATCACGATATGAATGAACAAGTTCAATTAGAACTAAAAAAAATTTTTAATGGCAGATTTTCTACATCTGTATCTACTAGAAGCAATTATGCCAGAGGTGAGGATACTTATGATCCCGTGTTATCTCAGGCTGTAGTTTTTCCTGAAACAAATTCTGAAGTCTCTAAGATTTTAAAGCTTTGCAACGATCACAAAGTACCTGTTGTACCATTTGGAACAGGAACTTCTTTAGAAGGAAATGTAGTAGGGAATGATAAAGGTATTACAATTTCTTTAGAAAAAATGAATAAAGTTTTAAGTGTAAATGTTGAAGACTTTGATTGTAGAGTGCAGGCATGCGTTACTAAAGAACAATTAAATGATTATTTAAGGGAAGATGGAGTTTTCTTTCCTATTGACCCTGGAGCTAACGCAGCTATAGGGGGTATGGCTTCAACATCAGCCTCAGGAACAATGGCTGTAAAATATGGGACTATGAAGACTGTTATTACCGGTCTAACAGTAGTTCTTCCTAACGGAGATATTATCAATACAGGAAGCAGAACAAAAAAAACCTCTGCAGGATATAACTTAACAAATCTATTTATTGGTTCTGAGGGTACACTTGGAATTATAACTGAAATACAGTTGAGGCTATCTCCAATTCCAGAGAGTATTATGAGTGCAGTTTGTCATTTTCAAACTTTGGAAGACGCGGTCCAGACTGCTCAACAAATAATTCAGTACGGTGTACCGATTGCTAGAATTGAAATGTTAAATAAAGATCAAATGGATATTAGTATTAATTATTCAAAATTAAAGGATCTTAAAGTCCTACCAACTTTATTTTTTGAATTTCATGGATCAGAGTCATCTAACAAAGAGAATATTAAAGTTGTAGAAGAAATTTCTAATGATAATAACGGAAGCTCATTTAAATGGGCTAAAGATTTAGCAGAAAGAAATAAACTGTGGCAAGCTCGTTGGGATGTTTATTATTCTGTGAAAGCATTGATTAAAAATGGACGAGTTTATTCTACAGATGTCTGCCTTCCTATTTCAAAAATAACTGAGTGTGTAAATTTTGCAGAAGAAGAGACAAAAAAATTTGGACTAAGAGCGCCAATGGTTGGACACTTAGGGGATGGGAATTTTCATGTAATTTTACCTTATGATCCTCAAAAAAAAGAATCTTACAAAAAAATAAGAGAATTTAGTGATTTACTTATTAAAAAAACTTTAGAGCTTAATGGAACGATTACTGGAGAACATGGCATAGGGCTACATAAAAAAGATTATCTCTTAAAAGAGCATGGAGACAACATTCCTGTGATGAAATCTATAAAAAGAACTCTAGATCCTAATAATATCATGAATCCTGGTAAGATTTTTGATTTAAACTAATTATTCTAATGAAAAAAATTCTTATTACTAGAAGACTTCTTAGATCTAGTGAAGACAAGGCTTCAAAAGTATTTGACGCAAAATTTAATACTAACGATGAATTATACTCTCAAGAAAAGTTAATAAAACTTAGCGCAGGTTGTGATGGAATTTTATCAGCGCTAACTGATAAATTAGACGCAGAAACAATAAACAAATTGCCTGATAGTATTAAAATACTTTCAAACTTTGCTGTAGGATTTGGAAATATTGACTTAGAGGCAGCAAAAAAAAGAAATATCATAGTGACTAATACCCCAGAAGTTTTAACAGATGCGACAGCTGAAATTGGAATTTTGTTAATTTTAGGAGCATGTAGAAGAGCACCGGAGGGTATCGAAGCCGCTAAAGGTTCTAATTGGAAATGGTCTGCTGATTACTTGATAGGAAAACAATTAACAGGAACTAGATTAGGAATTTTAGGAATGGGTAGAATAGGAAGAAAAATTGCAAGAATTGCTAAATCTTTGGGCATGATAATACATTATCATAATCGATCAAAACTTAGTGATGAAAAAGAGGATGGAGCAATTTATCACAAAGATCTTAAAAGTTTTTTAAGTGTTTCAGATGTATTATCAGTTTGTTGCCCTGCTACAAAAGAAACAGCTGATTTAATTAATAAAGAAACTATAGAATATTTACCACAAGGAGCGGTGGTAACTAATGTTGCTAGAGGGGATATTGTAAATGATGACGCATTAATAGAAGCTTTAAATAGACGAAAAGTTTATGCAGTTGGATTAGATGTATACAAAGGGGAACCAAATTTAAATCCTGGTTATTTAAAACATAAAAGTGCTTTTATTCTTCCCCACCTAGGAAGTGCCTCAAAACACACTCGTACAGCAATGGCTGATTTAGCAATAGACAACATGGATGAATTTTTTAAAAGTGGAACCTGCAAAAACAAAGTAAATTAAGTACAAATAACCTTATTCTAGTAAAAGTTGTAAGCGTCAAAATATTACAATTAAGGTGGGACTCTCAAAAATTTATATGTTTAAATATTTTAATTATTAATAATTAAGGGGGACATATGTCAAAAAAAACGATCAAAGGGGTTAAAACTCCTTCAAGACGTAAGTTCTTTAAAGCAGCAGCAGCTACGGGTGCTGCAGCGGCAGCAACAGTTGCAATGCCAAACATTGCATTCGGTGCTCCGAAAACTTTAAAGATGCAAGCAGCTTGGCCTTCAGGAGCAAATATATTCTTCGAAATGGCTGGCGACTATGCAAAAATGGTTAGCGACATGTCAGGCGGTGAGTTGAAGATTGATCTTCAGCCTGTTGGTTCAGTTGTAAAAACTGGAGAAATAGGTCAAGCAGTAAGTTCAGGAGTACTAGATATGGGACACTGGGTAACTGCGTACTGGTATGGTAAAAATGCTGCCGCTTCATTATTTGGTACAGGTCCATCATACGGAATGTCATCTCAAGAAGTAATGGGATGGATGGAGTACGGTGGAGGTAGAAAACTTTATAACGAAACTCTTGCAAAAGTTGGTTTCGACTATATTGGCTTCTTCCATATGCCAATGCCTGCTCAGCCTTTTGGTTGGTTCAAGAAGAACGTAACTAAAGTGTCTGATGTTAAAGGAATGAAGTACAGAACAGTTGGTTTAGCGACTAACGTATTAACAGCTATGGGAATGGTAGTTAGACAATTACCAGGCGGTGAAATTCAACCTGCAATGAAAACAGGATTAATTGAAGCTGCCGAGTTTAACAACCCAACTTCAGACTCTCAGTTTGGTATGCAAGACGTTTCTAAGCATTATCACTTAGGAAGCTTCCACCAATCTCAGGAGATGTTTGAAATTCCAGTAAACAAAAAGACATTTAATGGTTTATCGCCTGCACACCAAGCGATACTAAAAAATGCTGCTTATGCTGCGAATACGGACAACTACTTCAAAGCGTTAGTGAGATACTCAGCTGATTTATCTAAGTTGATGAATCAACATAAAGTAAATGTGTATCAAACATCTGATGAAATCTTAGCTCAACAATTAAAAGGTTGGGATAAAGTAATAGGTGATTTCAATAAGAAAGATCCTTTCTTTAAGAAAATTGTAGATTCTCAGAAGAAATACGCTAAGAGAGTTATGAAATACTTACTGATGAACCAGCCTAATTACAAGCTGGCTTATGAAAATGAGTTCGGAAGTATTGCAAAAGTTAAAATATAATTAACTTTTTTATAATTTTAAAAGGGGGCTTTTTGGCCCCCTTTTTTTATGGAAAAGAATAAAATTTTAGAATAGTTTATTTTTATGAGAGGATTTATCAGCTTTGCAGATCATTTAAGCACTTCAGTGGGAAAAGCTTTTTCCTGGTGTATCGTAATATTAATGGGCGGAACATGCTATGAAGTTGTAATGGCATATGCTTTTAATGCACCGACTTTGTGGAATTTTGATTTCAGTTTACAAATGTATGGGGCAATATTTATGATGGCGGGAGCTTATACTTTATCTACAGAAGCTCATGTAAGAGGAGATGTAATTTACAGGTTATTTAAACCTAGAACTCAAGGATACATAGATTTAATTTTATACTTCATATTTTTCTTTCCCGGTGTATTAGCCCTAGCATTTTATGGATACGAGTATGCTGCTCTTGCTTGGAAGATTAAAGAAACAAGCTGGAATAGTCCGGCGCAAATTCAAATTTATATGGCAAAAGCTTTAATTCCTTCTGCTGGAGTTCTTTTAATCATTCAAGGTGTCAGTGAAGTCTTTAGATCAATTATTTGTATTCAAACTGGTCATTGGCCAGCAAGAATGGTTGTTGCTGAAGAAACAGAAAAAATGTTAATGAGAACTTCTCAAGACGAGGATCAAAAAGATGTTATTTAGTTTAACCAATCCAGAAGTTGCAATAATGATGATGGCAATATTTTTATTTGCTGTTCTTCTTGGATTTCCTATAGCCTTTACTTTAATGGCGATGGGAGTTGGTTTCGGATATTACGCTTACTTTGACCCAACTCGAATGGAACATCTTTTGGATAATAGAATTTTTCAATTATTCGTTCAAAATACTTATACTGTAATGGATAACACAGTTTTAACAGCAGTCCCCTTGTTTTTATTCATGGGATATCTTGTAGAGAGAGCTGGAATTGTTTCTAGATTGTTTTTTGCAATTAGACTGGCGTCTCATAGATTGCCAGCTTCGATGGCAGTGGCAGCTTTAATTACTTGTGCACTTTTTTCAACTGCGACAGGCATCATTGGCGCAGTAGTTACCTTAATGGGTTTATTAGCTTGGCCTGCTATGATTAAAGCAGGATATGATAAAAAATTTGCTTCAGGAGTGATTTGTTCAGGAGGATGCCTTGGGATATTAATTCCTCCGAGTATTATGCTAATTGTTTATTCAGTTATTGCTCAACTATCACCTTTAAGACTATTTGCTGCTGCAATACTTCCTGGTTTATTACTCGCAGGATTATATATAGGTTACGCAATTACCAGAGCATATTTTAATCCTTCTATAGCACCCAAACCTCCTGCTGAGGAGATACCTCCGAGGTCAGAAATTTTAAAGGAAGTCTTAGTCTCTTTTCTTCCTTTATTCTCTCTTATAATTTTAGTCCTTGGCACAATTTTAGGAGGTTTAGCAACCCCAGCTGAAGCTGCAGGTGTAGGGGCTTTTGGCGCGATAGTTCTATCCTTTTTTTATAAAACTTTAAAATGGAAAAATTTTAAAGAGTCGGTTTTTCTTACAGCAAAAACAACAGCAATGATAATGTGGTTATTTATAGGTTCTTGGACTTTTTCATCTGTTTTTTCTTATCTAGGAGGTCATGAAGTATTTGAACATTTCTTTAAATCAATGGAGCTTGCTCCGTGGCAGTTCTTAGTAATTACTCAGATTATAATTTTCTTACTTGGATGGCCTTTAGAATGGACTGAAATATTAATTATTTTTGTTCCAATATTTTTACCACTAGTTGAATTTTTTGGAGTAAATCCATATTTCTTTGCAATGTTAATTGCTTTAAATTTACAAACTTCTTTTTTAACACCACCCATGGCCATGTCGGCATACTATTTAAAAGGCGTTCAAACAAAAAATGTTGAACTTTTAGATATCTTTAGAGGCATAATGCCTTTCCTAGCAATAGTGATATTTGCAATGGTATTAATGTATTTATTCCCCGGTATCGCATTGTGGTTACCTGATGCTTTATTTGCAAATTGATAATTTAAGATGATAGATACAGCCTCTTTAAATGCCAATGAATTGGTCTCCAAATTAAAGTCTGGCGATATCTCTTCAGTAGATTTGTGCAAAGCTTATATCAAAAGAATAGAGAAATTTGATAAAGAAGTTCAAGCTTGGGCTTTTTTAGATAAAAAGATTCTTTTAGAAAAAGCTGAGGAAGCAGATGAATATAGAAAATCTGGAAAACCTTTAGGAGCTTTACATGGTCTTCCTGTGGCGATTAAAGATATAATTGGAACATATGATATGCCAACAGAGTGCGGAACTGTATTTAGAAAAAAAATGTCTAGTTCACAAGACTCTGAAATAGTTAATTTATTAAAGAATGCTGGTGCAATTATCATGGGCAAAACAGTTACTTGTGAATTAGCATACATTCACCCAAGTAAAACAAAAAATCCCCACGATTACTCCAGGACACCAGGAGGTTCATCAAGCGGATCTGCAGCAGTCATTGCTTCTCATATGGCACACTTATCTATTGGTTCTCAAACAGGTGGATCAATAATCAGACCTGCTTCTTATTGCGGAGTTGTGGGATATAAGCCTTCTTACGGATTAATCTCAAGAAATGGAGTTTTAAAAACCTCGGATAAACTAGATACAATTGGAGTATTTGGAAAAACTGTAAAAGATGTGGCCTTGCTTGCAAAATCTTTAATTAAAAAAGATTTATATGATCCCGCTACAGTTCATTTTGCAGCCGACGATATGATTAAAGTTTGTGAAGAAGGCCCGATCTTTGAACCAAGGTTTATTTTTTACAAAACTGACTATTGGAAAAATATTAATAAAGAGTCCCAAAAAGCATTCGAATTTTTAATTAAAAAATTAAAAAAAAATATTGAAGTCTTTGATACACCTTCATATTTTAAAGAAATTCCAAAATACCATCAAATTATTCATGAAACAGATTTAGCTAATAATTTTCAAGTTTATTATAAAAAAGATAAAGATAAACTTTCTAAAGAAATGAGAGATGCGATTGAAAGAGGAATGAAATATTCTGCTAAAGAGTATACTGATGCTATCGATTTCATGAAACAAAGCTACGAGTCATATAAGGAGGTTTTTGAGGATTATCATGGCGTAATTACACCTTCTTCAAGTGGAGTGGCTGACAAAGGCCTTAAATCCACGGGGAGTGCTGACTTTCAAAAAAATTGGACTTATCTAGGTTTGCCAACTATTTCATTGCCTTTACTAACTGGAGAAAATAACTTACCATTGGGTGTTCAGCTAGTTGGAAATAAACTTGATGATTTAAGATTTTTAGGAACAGCTAATTGGCTAGAAAAAAATTGTAAAGATGAATAAATTAACTTCAATAATAGGTTGCGTATTTGCTATAGCTTTTTTAATCGGGTTAGCAACGACTTTAACAAGATCAATGATGATTGGTTTTAAAGACGTATTGCCAGTTTACATATTGATGGGCTTAGTAATAGTAATGATGTTATATGAAGCCTTTGGTGACAAAAAGAAATAATTTTTACCCCTATCTCCTCCTATTTATACAGCCAATTTTTATGGCTTCAAATATCATTGTTGCAAGAGGTGGAGTGGAATATGTTCCCCCAGTTTCACTCGCATTTTGGAGATGGCTTACGGTTTTTGTGATATTGATGCCATTCTTTTTTGAAGAGATCTTTAAAAAGAAGAAACAATTCAAATTTGAAGCCCCAAAGCTTTTTTTCTTAGGTTTAACAGGTTGTGGAATTTGTGGTGCATTCCCATTTATCGCAGGAATGTCAACTACAATGGCTAATATGGGAATAATCTACACTTCTTCACCAATATTTATTATTATTTTATCAGTTCTTTTTTTTAAAGATAAAATTAATTTTTCAAGAGTAATGGGCTTAATTTTATGCCTTCTAGGGGTATTAATTATAATTTGTAAAGGTGATTTATCGTATTTAATTAATTTTAAATTTACTTCAGGAGATTTATGGATGTTAGGAGCTGCAATTGGGTGGGCAATTTACTCAATTTTTTTAATTAATTGGAAAAGCAGTTTTAGTCTTATGGCCAGGTTTACTTTGATAGCTTTTTTTGGAGCTATTTCCTTATTTCCTTTTTATATAATTGAAGAGTCCTTTTTCTTTAACACCGAATTCAACAATAATTTTTTATTTTGGGTTTTGTTTGCAGCTATATCTCCAGGAATAATTGCATTTACACTATATACTAAAGTACAAAAATATGTTGGGGCATCCCTAGCAGGTTTTACGCTTTACATATTTTCAATATATTCTGCTATTTATGGAATAGTATTATTTGATGAGAGTCTATTAACATTTCATTATTACGGGGCAGCTCTAGTTTTTATTGGAGTTTATTTAGCAAGAAAGATTGTTAGATGAAGTATATATATTTGATTTTTTCTTCAATAATAATAGCTTATCTAGTATTATTAGTTTTTATTTATTTTTATCAAAGAAATTTACTTTATCACCCTTCAGAAAATAATTACCAAAATGATAAAATACAATTTAGCTATGATGAGATTTTTATTAAAGTTGATGATAAAATCAAACTTAAATCTTGGATAATAAATAAGAATTTAAAAAAATTTAAAACACTAGTTTTTTTTCATGGTAATGCAGGCGAACTATCCAACAGGATATATAAACTTAACGAGCTAAATAAATTAGATATTAATATTTTATTAATTTCTTGGAGGGGATTTAGTGGAAATGAAGGATCTCCAACAGAAGATAATTTATATAAAGATGCTGAAGCAGCAATACAATGGCTCAACAGAAAAGGAGTAAAAAATAATAGAATTATTTTATATGGAGAGTCCTTAGGAACAGGAGTAGCTGTAGAAATAGGCAAGAAAAATAATTTTAATAGTATTATTTTAGAATCACCTTTTACTTCAATGGAAAATGCTGCAAAAATTTATTACCCTTATTTACCAGTAAAATTACTTTTAAAAGATAAATATGACTCTTTAAGCAAAATTACAACAATTAAAACTCCAATTCTAATAATGCACGGCAAGAAAGATGATATAGTTCCTTTTTCAATGGGAAAAGAATTATTTGAAAAAGCTAATAATCCAAAACATTCTTATTTTACTTCTGATGATGATCACATGATGGAGTTTAATGATCAAATAATAACAATTATAAAAAATTTTATAAATAAATATTAAGAGTCTAATCCTAGTAATGCTTTAGCAAAAAACTCTGCTTTAAATGGATGTAAATCTGTATCTTTTTCGCCCATTCCAACTGCTACAATAGGTAAATTAAATTTTTTACAAATGGCTAATATGATTCCACCTTTAGCAGTGCTATCAAGCTTTGTTATTACCAATCCAGAGATGTTATGAATTTTACTAAATTCTTCAACTTGATTTAGAGCATTTTGACCTGTTGTAGCATCTAAAACTAAAATTACTTCATTAGGAAATTTTTCATCTATTTTTTTAAGAACATTAATAATCTTTTTATATTCGTCCATTAAATTTTTTTTATTTTGTAATCTTCCAGCTGTATCTATTAGGGCTATGTCTATTTGGTTATTTTTTGCAAATTCTGCAGTTTTAAAAGCCACTGATGCCGGATCGCTATTAATTTCAGATTTAATAATGTCAACTTTCACTTTAGCGGCCCAGACTTGTAATTGATCGATTGCAGCTGCTCTAAAAGTATCAGCGGCACCAAAAACAACCGATCTATTATTATCTTTAAAATATTTTCCTAATTTTCCGATCGTAGTTGTTTTACCTACACCATTTACACCTGATACGACTATTACAGCTGAATTAGCGTTACCCATAAGACTTAAATCTTTTTCGTATTTAAGCAAATCAATAGCCATCTTATCTGCCATAAGTTTTAAGATTTCTTTGTGATCATCTAATTTTTTATCAACTTTAAAGTTTTCAAAATCTTTTCTTAAATCTTTTGCTACATCTACTCCTGCATCTGCACTTATAAGTAAATCTTCAAAATCAGACAAGACATCACTATCCAATTTTTTTTTAGAAAATATATTTTTAAATCCATTTGATAAATCCGAAGAGCTTTTTCCTAGTCCTATTTTAAATTTATCAAATAAGCTCATTAAATTTTAAAAGTTATCTCTTTTATCTTTGATACAGGACCTGTCATAAAAATATTTTTACTTTCATCGTATTTAATTTTTAATATTCCTTCTTTAAAATTTATATTTACATTGTTATCGGTTAGTTTATTAACGAATGCTGCTACAGCTGTCGCACAAGCAGCTGTTCCACATGCCTTAGTTAAACCTGCACCACGCTCCCAAACATTTACTGTTATATTATTTTTATTATCTACTTGAGCAAACGTAACATTAGTTTTTTCTGGAAACAGTTCATGATTTTCAATTTTAGGTCCAAAGATATTTAAATTGTGTTCAAAGCAATCTTTAACAAAAAAAATTATATGTGGATTTCCTACGTTAACGCAAAAACCATCAGTGAAAGTTTTACCATCAATGTTTAATGTTATATCAGCAGGATTTATCGTTTTTGATAATGGAATTTCATCGAAACCGAATAAAGGTTTTCCAATTTCAAGCTCAACATCAAAATCACCAATTATTTTTGCTTTAAGCAATCTGTTGTTTGTTTTTAATTTAATTTCTTTAGTATTTAAATCTTTACCTAAAAGATAAGCCACACACCTAGAACCATTTCCACATGCACTTACTTCGCTTCCATCTGAATTAAAAATTGTAATTGGGAAAGTATTATTGTTTTCTTTCTCAATATAAATAATTTGGTCAAAACCTAAGTTATCTTTATTACTTATTTTAATTATTTGTTCTTTGGATAAAGTAATTTCCTTTTTTCTTCTATCAATAATGATAAAATCATTACCTAAACCATCCATTCTAAATCCATTTATCTCAGGCATAATAAGGATTAGTATAATTATTCGTTGACTTTTAAAACCCCAAATTGTACTTTGCCACCACTTTCCGCAAAATAACAAGTTTTTGCGGTGCTCTTAATTTTAAGAGTGTCGACACTAGTCAGCGAAGGTTCGCCCACTAGTGCGATTGGTGTTGCTTGAAATGAAATGTTTGAAAATTTAACAAATAAATTAGAAAATATTTTTTCTAAACTTAAAAAGGCTCCTTCGTTAACAGAAGATCAAGTTGATTCTGGTTTAAAAGAAATTAGACAAGCTTTACTCGAAGCTGATGTTGCTCTTTCAGTTGCTAAGGAATTTATAGCCAGTATTAAACCAAAAGCTATTGGTCAAGAGATAATAAGGTCGACTTCTCCTGGTCAAATGATTGTTAAGATTGTTTATGATGAATTAGTTAATATCTTAGGTACAAAAAGTGAAGAACTAAACCTCAAAGCCGTCCCACCTATTTCAATTCTCTTAGTAGGATTACAAGGATCGGGAAAAACTACTTCAGCCGCCAAACTTGCAAAATTTATTGAGAAACATTTTAAAAAAAAAGTAATGTTAGTTAGCTTAGACGTTTATAGGCCTGCTGCTCAAGAACAATTAAAAATGCTTGCAGAAAAAAATAGTATAGAGAATTTGCCAATAGTAGAAAAGCAGCAGCCAATTGATATTACAAAAAGGGCTTTGAATGCTGCAAATTTAAATGGATCAGATGTTATAATTTTTGATACCGCTGGCAGAACTCAAATAGATCTTCCAATGATGTCAGAAATTAAACAAGTAAAAGAAATAACTAAACCAGTTGAAACGATTTTAGTTGCTGACTCTCTCACAGGTCAAATCGCTGTTAATGTTGCAAAAGAATTTGATGCTGCCGTGGATCTTTCGAGCATAATACTTACGAGGGTAGATGGAGATGGACGAGGAGGAGCAGCTCTAAGCATGAAGCAAGTAACTGGTAAACCTATTAAATATATTGGAATAGGAGAAAAGATAAGTGATTTTGAATTATTTTATCCGGACCGAATAGCTAATAGAATTTTAGGAATGGGAGACGTTGTTTCTCTTGTCGAAAAAGCATCTCAAGATTTAGATGAAGAAAAAATTAAAAAAACAGAAGATGAAATTAAAAAAGGCATTTTTACAATGGACACGTACCTATCTCAATTAAGACAAATGAAAAAAATGGGAGGAATGGAAGGAGTTATGTCTTTACTACCTGGGGCAAGTAAAATCAAAACACAAATGGATAATGCTTCTATTGATGAAAAAATGTTAATCGAGAATGAAGCAGTAATTTTATCTATGACAAGAAAAGAAAAAGAAAATCCAAAAATAATTAGTGGTTCTAGGAGAAAAAGAATTTCTAAAGGCTCGGGTGTAGATGTTACTAAAATAAATAAATTACTTAAACAATTTAAAATGATGTCAGACATGATGAAAAAAATGTCTCAAGGAAAAAAAATTCCATCTGGAGCGATTCCTGATGAAATCATGAAACAACTAAAATGAAAGGTATAAAATGTTAAGAATAAGATTATCAATGGGTGGTGTAAAAAAAAGACCTGTTTATAAAATAGTAGTAGCAGACGGCAGATATCCTAGAGATGGTAAATTTATTGAAAAATTGGGATCTTATAATCCTCTGTTACCAAAAGATAAAAAAGAAAGAATAAAAGTTGAATTCGAGAGAGTTAAGTATTGGATCAGTAAAGGTGCACAGCCTACTTTGAGAGTTTCTAGAATTTTAGGTGAGATGCAATTAATGCCGATGCCTAAGCCAGGTAATAATCCTCATAAAGCTGTTCCTAAAAAAGATAGAAAAAAAGAGGATAAAAAGGAAGAACCAAAAGCAGAAGCTAAAAAGGAAGAACCAAAAGCAGAAGCTAAAAAGGAAGAACCAAAAGCAGAAGCTAAAAAGGAAGAACCAAAAGCAGAAGCTAAAAAGGAAGAACCAAAAGCAGAAGCTAAAAAGGAAGAACCAAAAGCAGAAGCTAAAAAGGAAGAACCAAAAGATTAGCTCAGGGACTTGTAATTATGTTTGAAGTAAGAATTTTTACTTTGTATCCAGATTTATATCCTGGGCCGTTCAACTTTGGTATTTATAAAAAAGCTAAAGAAAAAAAGATTTGGGATTTAAAAGTTATAAATATAAGAGATTATGCTATTGATAAACATAGTTCTGTAGACGACACACCTTTTGGAGGTGGAAGTGGAATGCTATTACGACCAGATGTAGTAGCCTCAGCATTAGACGCTAATCTAAAAAAAGATGAAACTACAATTTATTTATCTCCTAAAGGAAAAAAGTTTGATCAAAAAGTTGCTAAAGGATTTAGTAAGCAAAAAAAACTAAATCTATTGTGTGGTCATTTTGAAGGAATCGATCAAAGACTTTTAGAAACAAGAAATATAGAGGAATATAGCATTGGAGATTTTATATTGTCTGGAGGAGAGACAGCTTCATTTGTTTTTATTGACTCAGTTATTCGATTATTACCAGGTGTTTTAGGAAATGATAATTCAACAAAAGAAGAAAGTTTTGAAGACTATCTATTGGAATACCCTCAATATACAAAACCTCAAAATTGGGAAGGAAAAAGTACTCCAGATGTACTATTATCTGGTGATCATGCCAAAATTAAAGACTGGCGTTTATCACAATCTGAGGCTATAACACGTCGCCAGAGACCTGATCTTTGGAAAAAATATTTAAATAAAAAAAATGAAAAACATTGAAGATATAAATAAAGAGGCAATTAAAAAAATTATTGCTAATAAAAAAATAACTAATTTTTTTTCAGGAGATACAATAAAAGTTGGTGTAAAAATTGTAGAAGGAAAAAGAGAGAGAATTCAATATTTTGAAGGTGTTTGTATTGCAAAAAAAAATAGAGATATAAATTCCTCTTTTACGGTTAGGAAAATATCATTCGGTGAAGGCGTAGAGAGAACTTTCGCACTATATAGTCCAAATGTAGATTCTATTAAAGTAATTAGATCAGGAAAAGTTAGAAGAGCAAAGCTTTACTATTTAAGAGACAGAAAAGGTAAATCAGCAAGAATAGCTGAAAAAATTAAAAAGAAAATTGGGATTGATATCTCAACTCAGCCTACAGAGCCAGTACAAAAAATAGTTGCTGATGTTAAAGAAAGTAAGCAATCAGAAGAAAAAAAAGATACTCCTGTAGTTCAGAAAAAAACTGAGACAAAAACTAGCGAAAAAAAATAATATTATTTTTGATGCCAAAGAGTCTATATGATAAAATATGGGAAGACCATCTTGTTCACGAACAACATGACGGAACTTCTTTAATTTATGTCGATAGACATTTAGTTCATGAAGTTACTAGCCCCCAAGCTTTTGAAGGTTTAAGACTTCAAAAACGAAAAGTAAGAAGACCAGAATACACTTTGGCTGTTCCAGACCATAATGTTCCAACAACAGATAGGTCTAAAGGAATAGATGACAAAGAATCTAGAATCCAAGTGGATACTTTAAGAAATAATTGCAAAGAATTTGGCATAAAACTTTTTGATGTAAATGACAAAAGACAAGGAATTGTACATATCATCGGACCAGAACAAGGTTTTACTCAACCAGGCACAGTTATAGTCTGTGGAGACAGTCATACAGCTACACATGGAGCATTTGGAGCTTTAGCCTTTGGAATAGGAACATCAGAAGTAGAGCATGTGTTGGCAACTCAGACACTCATTCAAAAGAAATCAAAAAATTTAAGAATAAATGTAAACGGTGCATTACCTAAAGGTGTTACTGCTAAAGATGTTATTCTAAAAATTATTGGAACAATTGGGACTGCTGGTGGCACTGGTTATGTAATTGAATTTTCTGGGGATGTAATAAAAAACTTAAGTATGGAAGAAAGAATGACAGTTTGTAATATGACTATAGAAGCTGGAGCCAGAGCTGGACTAATTGCTCCAGATGAGAAAACTTTTGAATATTTGAAAGATAAGGCCATGTCTCCTAAGGGTGAAAATTGGAATAAAGCAATAGATTTTTGGAAATCTTTGTTTTCTGATAAAGGTTGTAAGTTTGATAAAGAAATTAATATTGATGGAAAAGAAATCGAACCATTAGTTACGTGGGGTACTTCCCCTCAAGATATTTCACCAGTTACTGGAGTAGTCCCTGATCCTGATAAAGAAACAAATGAAGATAGAAAAATGGCAATGAAAAGATCATTGGAATATATGGGTTTGAAAGCCAATACTAAAATATCAGATATAAAAATAGACAAAATATTTATCGGAAGCTGTACTAACGGTAGAATAGAAGATTTAAGATTAGCTGCAGAACTTTTAAAGGGAAAAAAAATTGCTAGCACCGTCAGCGCGATGGTAGTGCCAGGATCTGGACTTGTTAAAGCTCAAGCAGAACAAGAGGGGCTAGATAAGATATTTATAAAAGCAGGATTTGAATGGAGAGAACCTGGATGTTCAATGTGTCTAGGCATGAATCCGGATCAGTTGAAACCCAAAGAAAGATGTGCATCAACATCAAATAGAAATTTTGAAGGAAGACAAGGTAGAGGCGGCAGAACCCACTTGGTTAGTCCTGGTATGGCAATTGCGGCAGCTATTAAAGGACATCTTTCAGATGTAAGAGAAATAAAATAATGAAGAAGTTTAATAAAATAAAAAGTATTCCTTCATATTTAGCGTTACAAAATATTGACACTGATATGATTATTCCAAAACAATTTCTAAAAACAATTAAAAGAACTGGTTTAGGAAAAAGTTTGTTTTATGAAATGCGTTATGATGAAAATGGACAAATAATTAAGGATTTTATATTAAATAAAAAACCCTACAATGAATCAAAAATTTTGTTAGCCGGTAAAAATTTTGGTTGTGGTTCTTCAAGAGAGCATGCACCTTGGGCGCTGTCTGATTTTGGAATAAAATGTATTATCAGTTCTAGTTTTGCTGATATATTTTATAATAATTGTTTTAAAAATGGGATTTTACCAATAAAGATAGGCGAAGAAACTGTTTTAGAGCTATCTGATTATTCAAAAAGAAAAGAAGAGATTGAAATTAATTTAGAGAAACAAAAAATTTATTACGGAAATAAAGTCTCTGAATTTGATATAGATGAATTCAAAAAAAAATGTTTGATCAACGGTTTGGATGATATTGACTTATCAATGGAAAAAATAACACATATAAATAATTATGAGAAAAAAATTAATGCAATTAAACCTTGGATTTTAAATAATGAGTAAAAATAGTAAAAGAAAAATTTTATTATTACCAGGTGATGGTATTGGACCAGAAGTTGTAAGAGAAGTAAAAAAGATATTAGACTGGTTTAACAAAATTAAATCTTTGGACTTTAGTTTTGAAGAAGAGTTAATAGGTGGGGCTTCAATTGATGCTCATAAAATTCCTATAACTGACGAAGTTTTTTTTAAATCTTTGGAGTCAGACGCGGTAATCTTGGGAGCTTGTGGAGGTCCAAAGTGGGATAATTTGGAATTTTCTAAAAAACCTGAAAGAGCTCTTTTAAAACTAAGAAAAGAACTAAAATTATTTGCAAATCTAAGACCTGCAATTTGTTTTAAGCAACTGGTAGACTCATCAACTTTAAAACCTGAAATAGTATCTGGCTTAGACATTATGATCGTTAGAGAATTAACAGGGGGAATATATTTTGGTGAACCAAGGGGAATAGAGCCAATAGAAAATAATCAAAGAAGAGGTATAAATACACACTCTTATACGACAGGTGAGATTCAAAGAATTGCAAGAGTTGCTTTCGATTTGGCAAAAAAAAGAAAAAATAAAGTAACCTCTTGTGAAAAATCTAATGTGATGGAAGCAGGAGTATTATGGAGGGAAGAGGTACAAACTTTAAAAGATAAAGAGTTTAAAAAAATAGAACTAGAGCATATGTTGGCAGATAATTGCGCTATGCAACTTTTGAGAAATCCAAAACAATTTGATGTAATACTAGCTGACAATTTATTTGGAGATATGCTATCAGATGAAGCAGCAATGTTAACAGGTTCTTTGGGTTTACTACCCTCTGCTTCTCTTGGTTCGAAAGACAAAAATGGAAAAATTAGATCTCTTTACGAGCCTGTTCATGGTTCTGCACCAGACATTGCTGGTAAAAATATTGCTAATCCTATTGCAACTGTATTAAGTTTATCTATGGCATTTAGATATTCTTTAAATCTCGATAAAGAAGCTGATTTATTGGATGCTTCTGTTCAAAAAGTCTTGGATGATGGTTTGAGGACAAAAGATATTATGTCAGATGGTAAAAAAGAAGTCAGCACAACTGATATGGGTGATGCAATTATATCAAAATTGAAATAAAATAATTTAATAATATGAATTTCGCAATAATCGGTGCTACTGGCAACGTAGGCAGAAAAACAATAGAAGTACTAGAAAAATCAAAAATAAAAATTGATAATCTTTTTTTAGTAGCATCAGAAAAAAGTGCTGGGAAAAAATTAATTTTTAAAAAAAAAGAAATAATTGTCGAACAATTAGAAAAATATGATTTTTCGAAAGCAGAGATTACTATTTTTGCAGCTGGAAGTGAAATTGCAAAAAAATGGGCACCTAAAGCTTCTAAAAAAACTATTATTATAGATAATTCAAAATATTTTAGAATGGACGAGGATGTTCCGTTGGTAGTTGCCGAAGTTAATCCTGATGATTTAAAGAATCATAAAAATATAATATCAAACCCTAATTGTTCGACAATTCAATTAATGCTTCCTTTAAAACCTCTTCACGATAAGTATAAAATAAAAAGAGTAGTAGTTTCAACTTATCAAGCAGTTTCTGGAGCAGGAAAAGCATCAGTCGATGAGTTATTAAGCCAGACAAAGGATTATTTAGATGATAAAAAAATTGAACCTAAAAATTTTACAAAACAAATAGCGTTTAATTTAATACCACATATAGATACTTTTGTTGAGGATGGATATACAAAAGAAGAATGGAAAATGGAAAATGAAACAAAAAAAATATTAAATGAAACAATTGGTTTAACCGCAACTTGTGTAAGAGTTCCTGTAAAAACTTCTCATTCAGAGTCTGTAAATGTTGAGTTTGAAAATGATTATGATTTGGAAACAGTTAGAAAAATTTTACAAAATGCTCCAGGATGTAAAGTTATTGATGAGCAAAAAGACGGAGGATATATCACACCTCTAGAGGCAGAAGGAGATTATTTAACCTTTATCTCCAGAATTAGAAAAGATCATTCTAATAAAAAAGCTTTAAACATGTGGGTAGTTTCAGATAATTTATTAAAAGGAGCTGCTTTAAACACTGTTCAGATAGCCGAACGTTTAATGAAGAAAAATTAAAGAGTTTAGTTTATAAATAGGTTATGCAAAATAACAATAATCCTTTAAGTCCTCATCTAGGAATTTATAAGTGGCAAATCTCATCTCTTCTTTCTATTACTCATAGGATAGTTGGAGTGATTAATTTTTTGGCAATTACATTAATTTGTTTTTGGACTTTATCTTTGCTTTTAGGTGAAAATAGTTATGAAGTAACAAAAATATTTTTAAAATCTTTCTTTGGAAAATTTATAATAATTTCTTTGTGCTGGACCTTTAGTTTTCATATTTTAAATGAAATTAGGCACCTAATTTGGGATATGGGTTATGGTTTTGATTTAAAAATTGCAAAAATTACAGGAGTTCTTGCTTTTTTTGGATCTTTCATTTTAACAATTCTATTTTATCTAATAGGAAAAAATTTTCTTTAATATGCATACTTCAACAAAAAAATGGTTATTTCTTAAATATAGTTCTTTAACGTTAATTCCGTTAATGATCTGGTTTATAATTAATTTGGTATCAATTTTTGATTTAGATTATATAGAAGTTGTCATTTTTTTTACAAAACAACCATCAAAAATTTTATTTTCTTTTTTTATTGTCTTTTCTTACTTTTTTTCAGCTTTAACTATAAGTGAAATCTTTGAAGACTATATTCAAGATGAAAAGATAAAAAATGTCGCAAACAAAATACTAAATTTTTTTGCTATAATAGTACCAATAATAACAATTATAGGAATATTTAATTTATCATAATGAGCGCTTATAAAATTATAGACCACGAATATGACGTTGTAGTTCTTGGGGCCGGTGGATCCGGATTGAGAGCTGCAGTAGGTCTGTCAGAAGCAGGATTAAAAACAGCATGTATTTCAAAAGTTTTTCCAACTAGAAGTCATACCTCAGCTGCTCAAGGAGGAATCTCTGCTGCGCTAGGAAACATGGGAGAAGACGATTGGAGATGGCACATGTATGATACTGTTAAAGGCTCTGATTGGTTAGGCGATCAAGATGCTATTGAATACCTTTGTAAAGAAGCTCCAAATGCGGTTAAAGAATTGGATAAATATGGAGTTCCTTTTAGTAGAACTAAGGATGGAAAAATATACCAAAGACCTTTTGGAGGTATGACTAAAAATTATGGTAATGGAACTGTTCAAAGAACTTGTGCGGCAGCCGATAGAACTGGACATGCCATTCTTCACACTTTGTACGGTCAAGCGTTAAAACATAATACAGAATTTTTTATTGAATATTTTGCATTGGATTTAATTATGAAAAACGGTGAATGCAAAGGATTGATAGCATGGAATTTAAATGATGGCACGATACATAGGTTCAAATCTCATATAACAATAATAGCTACAGGCGGTTATGGTAAAATTTATTATTCCGCTACTTCGGCCCACACTTGTACTGGAGACGGCAATGGAATGGTTTTAAGAGCTGGTTTACCATTACAAGATATGGAATTTGTTCAGTTCCACCCTACCGGAATATATGGTGTTGGATGCTTAATATCAGAAGGAGTAAGAGGTGAAGGTGGTTTTCTTTTAAATTCTAAAGGTGAAAGATTTATGGAGAAATATGCTCCTAATGCCAAAGATCTTGCTTCAAGAGATGTAGTGAGCAGATCTATTGCTATAGAAATAAATGAAGGAAGAGGAGTAGGAAAAGAAAAAGATCACGTACATCTTCACTTGGATCATCTAGATCCCAAAGTAATCGATGATAGGCTTCCAGGTATAGCAGAGTCAGCAAAAACTTTTTCAGGAGTTGATGTAACTAAAGACCCTATACCAGTAGTGCCGACTGTTCATTATAATATGGGTGGAATACCTACTAATTACAAAGCAGAAGTTTTAACATTAAACGGATCTGAGAAGACAGTGCCTGGACTTATGGCAATAGGTGAAGCCGCTTGTGTTTCCGTCCATGGTGCAAATAGATTAGGATCAAATTCATTAATAGATTTAGTAGTTTTTGGAAAAGCTGCTGCTAAAAGAGCTGCTGAGTTGATTAAACCTAATACAGCTCATGACATTTCACCTCAAAGTGAAATGGATAAATGTTTAGATAGATTTGACAAAATTAGAAACTCTAAGGGCGAGACAAATACTGCAAAACTTAGATTATCCATGCAAAAAACTATGCAAAGTAAATGCGCCGTATTTAGAACTGAAAAAACTTTAAAAGAGGGTGTTAATGAAATTAGAAAACCTTTTGAAGGAATGGAAGATATATCTGTCAAAGATAAATCTCTATTATTTAATACAGATCTGGTAGAGTCATTAGAATTTGATAATTTGATAAGACAAGCAATGACAACTATGGACTCTGCATATCACAGAAAAGAGAGTAGAGGAGCTCATGCAAGAGAAGATTTTTCTAAAAGAAATGATAAACAATTTATGAAACATACTTTGGCATGGCAAAATGGAAAAGAAGTTAAAGTTAAATATAGAGATGTACATGCAAGAACTTTAACAAATGATGTACAGTATTTTCCTCCAAAAGAACGGGTTTATTAATGGCTGAGTTTTCCCTTCCAGATAACTCTAAAATTGTTAAAGGTAATTATTATAAAGATACAACAGGTTCAAAAAATCTAAAAAAAGTAAATGTTTATCGATGGAGTCCTGATGATGGAAAAAATCCAAGAATAGATACATTTGAAGTAGACATGGATAACTGCGGGCCTAAAGTATTAGATATCCTCTTTAAAATTAAGAACGAAATAGACTCATCATTAACTTTTAGAAGATCTTGTGCCCACGGTGTGTGTGGTTCTTGCGCTATGAATGTAGATGGAATTAATACTTTATCATGTATCAAATCACATAATGATATAAAAGGAGAATTAAATATTTATCCTTTACCTCACTTAAAAGTAATTAAAGATTTAATTGGGGATTTAAGTAATCTGTATAAACAATATGAGTCTATTCAACCATGGTTGAAGACTTCAAAAACTGATACAGAAAAAAATGAAATTATCCAATCTCAGAAAGATAGGTCAAAACTTGATGGATATTATGAATGCATTTTATGTGCTTGTTGTTCAACATCTTGCCCAAGTTACTGGTGGAATGGTGATAAATATTTGGGCCCTGCAGTTTTATTGCAAGCCTATAGGTGGATTAATGATAGCAGGGATGAAGATAAAAAAGAAAGACTAAAAAAAGTTGCCGATGAACTCAAACTGTATAGATGTCATACTATTATGAATTGTACTAACTCTTGTCCAAAAGGTCTAAATCCAGCAAAAGCTATTGGGTCAATAAAAAAAATGCTTGCAACAAGCTAAAAGCTTATTTAATCAATTAGCACTATGAAATTAATAGAACACTTTATTGGCGGAAAAAAATATTCTGGCAGTTCAAAGAGAACGAGCAAAGTTTTTAATCCTGCCACAGGCGAACAACAAGCTGAAGTTAAATTAGGAAATACACAAGATATAAATAAAGCTGTAGAAAATGCAAAAAATTCATTTCAAATGTGGTCAAATACTCCTTCTCTTCAACGAGCAAGGATTATGTTTAAGTTTAAGGAACTTATAGAAAAAAATTCTGACGAACTTACTAAAATTATCGTTTCAGAACATGGAAAAGTGTATGAAGATGCTAGAGGTTCTTTAACCAGAGGACTGGAAGTAGTTGAGTATGCATGTGGTATACCTCAAATGCTCAAGGGAGAATTTACAGAAAATGTTGGAACAAGTGTTGATAGCTGGTCAATAAGACAACCACTAGGAGTTTGTGCAGGAATTACTCCCTTTAATTTTCCTGCAATGGTTCCAATGTGGATGTTTCCTATGGCCATAGCGTGTGGAAATACATTTGTTTTAAAACCATCAGAAAAAGATCCATCTTGCTCAATCAGACTGGCAGAGCTTTTAAAAGAATCTGGTTTACCAGATGGAGTTTTCAATGTTGTAAATGGAGACAAAGAGGCAGTTGATGCGCTAATAAATAATAAAGATGTGGTGGCTATGAGTTTTGTAGGATCTACACCTATTGCAAAATACATTTATGAAAATTGTGCAAAAAATGAAAAAAGAGTTCAAGCATTAGGAGGAGCTAAAAACCATTGTGTAATTATGCCAGATTGCGATTTAGAGCAAGCAGTAAATGGTTTAATGGGTGCAGCATACGGTTCAGCAGGTGAAAGATGTATGGCTCAATCAGTGGCAGTAGCTGTAGGCAATATTGGAGATAAGTTAGTTAGTAGCTTAAGTAAGAAAGTTGAGTCCTTAAAGATAGGACCTGGTATGGATAAAAAGTCTGAAATGGGACCATTAGTTACAAAAGAACATCTAGCAAAAGTAAAAAGCTATGTGGATATTGGAGAAAAAGAAGGAGCTAAACTAATTGTCGATGGAAGAAATCTTAAACTTCAGGGTTATGAAAATGGATATTATATTGGAGGATGTTTATTTGATCATGTGAAAAAAAATATGAGAATTTACAAAGAAGAGATTTTTGGCCCAGTGCTATCAGTTGTACGAGTAAAAAATTTTGATGAAGCTTTACAATTAGTTAATGATCACGAATTTGGAAACGGAGTAAGTATATTTACTAGGGATGGAGATTCAGGCAGAACGTTTTCTAGCAAAGTAAAAATAGGCATGGTTGGTATAAATATTCCTATACCGGTCCCAATGGCTTTTCATAGTTTTGGTGGATGGAAAAGATCATTATTTGGAGATCAACACATGCATGGACCTGAAGGTGTAAGATTTTACACTAAACTTAAAACAATTACTTCAAGGTGGCCGTCTGGTTTAAGATCTGACCCAGAATTTATCATGCCAACTATGAAATAAAAAAGGAGTTACATTGAAAAAAAAAATTACTTTAGTAGGTGCCGGACAAATTGGAGGAACTTTAGCACATTTAATTGCTTTAAAAGAATTAGGTGATGTAGTTTTGTTTGATGTTGCAGAGGGCATAGCAAAAGGTAAAGCACTTGATATAGCTCAATCATCTCCAGTAAATGGTTTTAATATTAGTCTTTCAGGCACAAATGATTATGAAGATACAAAAAATTCAGACGTAATTATCATAACAGCTGGCGTACCAAGAAAACCCGGGATGACAAGGGATGATCTATTAGGAATTAATCTTAAAATAATTAAACAAGTAGCTGAAGGAATCAAAAAAACATCTCCTAATGCTTTTGTTATATGTATTACTAATCCACTTGATGTTATAGTAATGGCCCTTCAGAAATATTCGGATTTTCCAAAAAATAAAATAGTAGGAATGGCAGGTATATTGGACTCTTCTAGATTTATATATTTTTTATCACAAGAATTAAAAGTTCCAGTTCAAAAAATAAAATCATTTGTATTAGGCGGTCATGGAGATAGCATGGTAGCAATGCTAGGTTCAACAGAAGTAAACGGAAAAAAAATTGATGAACTTGTTAAAGAAGGGAAAATAAAAAAAGAAAAACTTGATGCAATTGTTGAAAGAACAAAAAAAGGTGGAGCAGAAATTGTAAAATATCTGGAAAAAGGATCAGCATTTTATGCTCCTGCAGCTTCAGGTATTGAGATGGCAGAAAGCTATCTAAAAGATTTAAAAAAACAACTTCCTTGTGCCGCATATCTTAATGGTGAATACAACACAAAAGGTTTATATGTTGGAGTTCCAGTAATTGTTGGATCTGGAGGAGTAGAAAAAGTTGTTGAGTTAGAACTTGATAAAGAAGAAAAAAAAAATTTTGAAAATTCAATTAAATCAGTTCAAAATCTTTTTGAAGCAGCAAAAAAAATTGATCCAAGTTTAAATTAATTTTTTTTATAAATTGCAATTATACATTTTCCATAATTATAATTGGTTAGACGATCAATAATAGCAGTTAGTGGAGTACAAATTTTATCCCAAATAAAAATTTTTAAGCTAGATGGAAATATTTCTTCTTTAAAAAATATTTTATTTAAAAAGTAAAGCAAATATCCAATTATATCTAAAGAAAATATTCTCACTCTTTTTAAATTTGTTAATTCCTCTTTAAAAAATTCTCTCTCATATCTTCTATAATGACCAACTGCACGATCTAAATTACTATAAATTTTTTGATGAGCTGGAACCATAATAAGTAGATGTCCACCCTTTTTTAATCTTTTTGTTGCCTCTCTAATTTCATCTTGATCGTCTTTAATATGTTCTAGAACATGTAAGTATAATATTGAGTCATATTCATTTTCAATTTTATTTATAGTTGTATTTAAAACTTTAACATTTTTAAAATTTTTGAATTTTCGATTTAGGTCTTGAATATTTTTTTTATCTAATTCTGTTAGGGTAATATTTTTAAAATCAGTTTTAATATAATTTCTTGTGAAGCTACCGCAACCGGCACCTATTTCTAAAATATCTCCTTTAATATATTTTTTAATAAATGATAAGCAATATCTTATGTGAAAATTTGCATTATCAAATCTTTCCGTAGCTGTTTCAGGGTAATTTTTCATTTAATATTTTGTTATTCTAAAGTAAATTGTTTATAAAATTTAATGACCATCTTTTCTAATAAAACTTTATTTAATACACATTTTTTTTACTTAATTCTAATTTTTTTATTCTCTTTTTTTATAAACTTTTATTATGCAAAATTTGGATCCTTTCCCATAGATACTTTTTTACACTATGATTCTGCTTTTAAAATTCTAAATAATGAGTTTCCTGTAAGGGATTATTGGATAGTTTCTGGTTTTATAGTCGATTTTTTCCAATCTTTTTTTTTTAAAATATTGGGAGTTAATTGGTTTGCTTACACATTTCATTCTTCAATATTTAATTTTGTAATATCTGCACTTTCTTATCATTTTTTTATAAGTTTTAATGTAAGTAAAACTAAATCATTAATATATACTTTAAGCTTCGCCACCTTAGCCTACACTATCTCAGGAACACCGTTTGTAGACCATCATGCTACATTTTTTTTATTAATTGCAACCTATCTAATCATTCAAGTATTAAATTTTCCAAAAAAAAATTATTTGTGGGTGCTTGTAGTAATGTTATTCTTTTTTGGTTTTTTATCAAAGCAAGCTCCTACAATTTATATAATTTTATCTCAAGGGATAATTCTTCTTTATTTTTTTATAAAGACAAAAAAAATTGATAGCATTAAATTAATATTTTTTAGCTTAATATTTTTTACTATTCTTTTTCTTTTGTTTTTAATTTATCTTAAGATTGATTTTAAACTTTTTTTTACACAATATTTAGATTATCCAAGAACGATTGGATTTGATCGATATGATAAATTTAGTAAGTCTTTTGAAATTTTTTTTAACCAATATAAGTTTTTATTTTTACCAATTATTCTTATTTTAATAATAAAATTTAAAAAAGCTAAAAATAAAAAATTATATTTTTCTTTAAAAGAAGTGATTATTTTTTTGATAATGATTGCTTTTAGCATGAGTCTTTTATTTCATCAAATTATGACTAGAAATCAAATATTTATATACTTTTTAATACCTATCTTTTTAGTGTTATTAGAGTCAGAAATAAAAAGTTTAAATATTAAAAAAAAAGAATATTTTTCTGTTATTTTAATTATATTTACTATCTTTATAACTTTAAAATATCATTATAGATTTAATGAAACGAGAAAATTTCATGAATTGGAAAAAATTGATCTGGGAAACTCAGTACCAGCATATAGAATTTCTGAAAGTCTTAGAGGACTTCAATGGATAACTCCATCATTTCAAGGTGATCCATCTAAAGAGATATCAATACTTAAAAAAACTAAAAATAAAATAGAAAAAATTGATCATGAAATTATGTTTATTACTCATTATTTGTTTTTAGATAGTATTATTAAAAAAAAATTAAATTCTCCGAGCAGAACATTTACATTAGATGGAGCAAGCATTCCAATTCGAGGACATAGATTGTATCCTAATTATAAAAGATTTTTGACTCAAAAGATTAAGAGCAACAATATTAAAGAAATTTATTTTTTAAAACATGAAACCATTTCAAAAAGATTGGTCACTGATTATATAGATGAGGATTGTTATAGTTTTACTGAAGATGATTTATTCTTTATATTTAAAATTAACTGTTTAAAGTGATTTAATATTATCTATTAAATTATCCAAATTGAATAAATCTTTTATATAATGTTTTTTTCTTATAAATAATAAGAGAATATTAAATATTAATATAAGAAAAATAATAAGATAATCTAAATTAAAGTTTCTAGTAGCCCAAAATATAATGGATGAATAAATTAAGGAAATTATAAATATCCTTGGAAGAAAAACTGCGTTAACTCTTAATGAATGTTCCACTAGAGCAAACATATTTAATTTTGATTTATCGAAATATCTTTTTTCTCTTTTTGCATATAATCTTTTTATTCTACAATTTTTTAGAACCGAGCTAGAGTGGGCGTACCAAGAACTATTGTTCGATAAAAGTTTTACTAAATTTTTTGAACTGAAGGTAGTGAAATTACCAAAGGAGATCCATTTAAAAGTAAACAGAAATGAAATTATTAAATGTATTCTATACAACAGAACTACTAGGATAGACTCTCTTCTCTTTTTTCTATTAGAAGTAATTACAAAGTTTTCATATTTTACTGCTTTATTTAACATTTTTTTTATTTCATATGGATTGTCTTCTCCATCTCCATCCATAACAGTTATAAAAAAGTTATCTTTTGTTTTTTTTAAATAATTTAGTCCAACTGCTATAGATTTCTGGCTACCAAGATTTTTGTTCAGATTTATAATCTCAATTTTTTTTATTGATGAAAAATTTTTATTACTTAAATTACATTTTTCAGTAGACAGATCGTTTATCACTAATATTTGTGTTGTAAAAGAAGGATCATCTTTTAAACACTTGTCTATTTCTATCAATAATTTATTTAAGGATTTCCAATCGTTGTATACTGGTATTAAAATTACGTGTTTCAAAATTTAAATTAATTATTTATTTTTTTCTAGGTCGTTTCTTACTTTATCTATAAACTGATTAATAATTAAAGCATCTTCTGGCTTAATGTAGTTTTCTTTATTAATTGCGTTCTGCATTTCTTCTCTAATTTTGATCTTCAATTCTTCTAATTTATCTTTTGATAAAGTATATTCTAACTCAATCTTTATTTTTTTTACAACATATCCAAATGAGAAGTGAAATGCTGCCAAGAAAAGAAAAAAAACTAAAATAGATTTATAAAAAAAAGATTTCATAATTTTTAACTATTTAATTTGTATACTTCATATATCTTAGTTTTATTTATTTTAAGTTCATAAATCTTACTAAAATTTTTTGGAACTTCATATTTTTTATTTAATTTAGAATTTACTTCTGAGATATTATTTTTATATATATAGTCCGCAGAATGATACTCCTGACCAACAATTTCAAATTTTTTTCTTAAAACAGGGGGGACTCCCTCCAAACCTCGTTGTAAAGGCGTATGAGAAGCAACAGCTACTTTAATTACTTCTCTTTTATCAATCTTAGATATTTTTAGAAAAAAATGTTTAGATGATATTCCATGATAATCGCCTTCAAACGAATTTTTTAATCTTTCACTTAAAAGACTGTTGAAATAAACACTTTGAAATGGGTGATAGGAAATTAAAGAATAAATGTTGTAAGAAACAGCTAAAAAAATTACAAAGCCAATACAATTTTTTGTAAGCAAATTTTTTCTAAAATATTTTAAAGATATATATAAAAAATATATTCCAAAATATATGACAAAAATATTTAAAAAGTAAACTAATCGCCATCCATTATAAAGCGTTGCATTGAAGAATATAAAAATAAAAAAAAATGAAATTAGTAGTAAAAAAAAGATAAAATCTTTTTCCTCCTTTTTGCTTCTCCACAAATCATTATAAATAAGTTTATCTTTAATATTTACAAATCTTTTAAAAAATCTAATTGAATAAAATAAAAAACCAAATAAAAAAAATATAATTTGAAAAATTGGTGAAGAGATAATTATCCAATTAATAATATATGTATTAGGTAAAAATTCATTAGGAATGTATTGATTGAAATATAATATTTTCAATTTTATCAAATAATCTAAAGATGAAAATAATTCTATAAATTTCTGTAATGGGTTTTCCCAAAGGTAAGGCCAAAAAATATAAGTAAAAATTGTTAAGGAAAAAATGTAAAGAATTAATTTTTTATAATTTTCTAAAAATATATTTGAATAAAAATTTTTAATTAATAAAATAAATATAAAAAAAAATGGAATAAAAATTGCAAATATTCTTAGATTAATTGCTAGAGCATTAAATAGAGAAAAATATATTAGATTTCTAATACTTAATTTATTTATTGCTTCTAAGAAGAAATATAAACTAATAGTAAAAAAAGATAAAAATAAGACATCTTTATAAAGAAAACTATCACCAAGTATTCTTGGAGAGCTTACATATAAAAATAAGCCTAAAAAATTAATATAAAAATTATCAAATCTTTTATCTAAAATTTTAAAAAAAAAGTAAGAACTAATTAGAAATATTAAGAAACTCAAAAAATGTTTTACATAATAAATATTACTTATATCTTTTAAATTAAATAAAATTTCTATAAAAGCTGTCGGCAAATCTAGAACGATACCCCATTTATTATAATGAGACACTGGAGATAAAGTATAATCACTAATATTATTAATTTTGATTTCTGTAATTCTTTGTAGATCAACCAGTCCAAACTGCTCAGCAACGTAATTTAACCAATAGTGCCCATTTAACCTATGAAATTTTTCCTCAATATGAATCCCAAAATCGTGAAGATTGGTAATACCTAAGATTAAAGCTGTTAAATAAAAAATACTGAGTAAAATAGAATTTTTTTGTTTATAAAAATCTAGTTTCATCTAATAATAATTATTTATTACTTTATTTATTATTCGACTTTATCTTATATATTTAAAAAATATAATAATTTATTTATGAATATTCACGAATACCAAGCGAAAGATTTATTGAGAGAATATGGAGTACCTGTTTCTAATGGAGTAATTATTTTCTCATTAGATGAAATTAACGAAAAGATAAAACAATTAAATTCAAAAAAACTAGTTGTTAAAGCCCAAATTCATGCTGGCGGAAGAGGAAAGGCAGGCGGAGTTAAAGTCGTAAAAAATTCAGATGAGGCAAAAAAAGAGTTAACAAAAATGTTTGGGAAAATCTTAATAACTCATCAAACTGGACCTAAAGGGAAAAAAGTAAATAAAGTTTATGTAGAAGAGGCTTCAGAAATACAAAGAGAATTATATTTATCTTGTTTGGTAGATAGAGCAAGTTCCAAAATTGCTTTTATAAGTAGTTCAGAGGGTGGAATGGATATTGAAAAAGTTGCTAATGAAAATCCAAATAAGATTTCTACTACAAAAGTTGATCTGAAAGATCAATTAGATCAAGTGGAGGTCGAAAAAATACTAAGACCTTTTAATTTTAATGATAAACAAAAAATTGAAGCAGAAAAAATTTTACAATCTATTTTTAAACTTTTAAGAGAAAAAGATGCAAATCTTATAGAAATAAATCCATTAGTTGTTAGCAAGGATGATCAAATCATTTGTTTAGATGCTAAGATTAATTTTGATGACAATGCAATTTTTAGAAGAGAGGAGATAAATAAATTAAGAGATTTAAGTGAGGAAGAACCTGCAGAAATCGAAGCTAGTAAATATGATTTATCGTACATTAAATTGGATGGTTCAATTGGATGTATGGTTAATGGAGCAGGACTTGCTATGGCAACAATGGACATCATTAAAATATATGGAGAGGAGCCAGCTAATTTTTTAGATGTAGGAGGGGGAGCGTCAAAAGAAAAAGTATCTGCAGCATTTAAATTAATTTTGTCTGATAAAAATGTAAAAGGAATTTTAATAAATATTTTTGGAGGAATAATGCGATGTGATATTCTTGCACAAGGAGTAATTCAAGCTGTGAAAGAAACAAATTTGTCAGTTCCTCTTGTTGTTAGATTGGCAGGGACTAATTTTAAAGAAGGAAAAGAGATGTTGGATAAATCTAATTTGGAAATATTATCAGCGGCTGATTTAAATGATGCTGCAAAAAAAATAGTAGAGGCCATTAAATAAATGTCTGTGTTAGTTAACAAAAAGACAAAAGTGATTTGTCAAGGTTTTACCGGTACCCATGGAACATTTCACTCTGAACAAGCTTTAAAGTATGGAACTCAATTAGTTGGAGGTGTGACACCAAAAAAAGGTGGTCAAAAACACCTTAACCTTCCAGTGTTTAATACTGTTCAAGAGGCTAAAGATACTACAGATGCGAATGCGAGTATGATTTATGTTCCTCCTAAATTTGCAGCAGCAGCGATACTAGAAGCTATAAATGCAAAAATTGAATTGATAGTTTGTATTACAGAAGGAATTCCTATTTTGGATATGATAAAGGTAAAAAAGGAACTCAACAAAAGTAAATCAAGATTAATTGGACCAAACTGTCCTGGAATTATTACTCCAGCTGAATGTAAAATAGGTATCATGCCAGGAAATATTCATAAAAAAGGAAATGTGGGAATTGTATCTAGATCTGGAACATTAACATACGAAGCTGTTGCTCAAACGTCTATCAATGGCTTAGGGCAGTCTACATGTATTGGAATTGGAGGAGATCCAATTAGTGGCACTAGTTTTACAGATTGTCTTGAACTTTTTTTAAAAGATGATGAAACAAAGTCTATTGTAATGATCGGTGAAATAGGTGGTTCAGCAGAAGAGGAAGCTGCTGAATTTTTAAAAAAAGAGAAAGTAAAAAAACCTATGGTGGGTTTTATAGCAGGTCTTACAGCCCCTCCTGGAAGAAGAATGGGGCATGCAGGAGCCATAATATCAGGCGGCAAAGGTGGAGCAGAAGAAAAGATAGAAATAATGAAATCAGCAGGAATTACCATATCAAAATCACCTGCAGATATCGGTAAGACACTTTTTCAGAAACTAAATGGTTAAATTTTGATAATTTATGTTAAAATAAATTATTAAATGTCATCTTCTAAAAACAACAACACTTACAAGAAAACCTCTTTTTTGGTTGGTAATAATTCTGAATTTATTAATGAATTTTATGCTGACTATCTTTCTGATCCAAAATCAATACCTAAAAGTTGGAGACAATTTTTTCAGGGATTAAGCGAAGAACAAAAATTAATTTATGAAGATTTACGAGGACCTAGTTGGTCACCAGAAAGGAAAAATAAAAAAATAAATCTTCATAAACAAAATTTAGAAAGCAGAAATGAAACACCTGAAGATGACCTAGGAGAAACTGATGAGTCGGTAAAAGCTATTGCTTTAATCAGAGCGTATAGAACAAGAGGGCATCTGATTGCTAATTTAGATCCACTAGGAATGATGGAAAGAAAATACCTAGAAGACTTAAATCCAGGTGATCATGGTTTTATAAAAGAGAATTACAATAAAAAAATTTATGTAGGAGACTACATGCAAGGTGGCTATTCCACTATTAAAGAAATTTTATCTTTCTTTAGAAAGATATATTGCTCAACGATTGGAGTTGAGTACATGCATATCTCTGATCCAATTGAAAAGAAATGGTTTAGAGAAAGGATGGAAAAAGAAGAAAATCAATTAAGATTTACTGTTAATGGGAAAAAAGCGATTCTAAACAAACTTATACAAGCCGAAGGTTTTGAAAAATTTTTAGCAGTAAAATTTGTTGGCACAAAAAGGTTTGGACTCGATGGAGGTGAGGCTTTAATACCTGCATTGGAACAGATTATAAAACGAGGTGGTCATCTAGGCTTCAAAGAAGTTAAAATCGGCCAACCTCACAGAGGAAGACTAAATATTTTAGCTAATGTTTTGCAAAAATCTTACAAAAGAATGTTTAATGAGTTCGCTGGAGAGTATGCTTCTTACAGTTCTGACTCCACAGGAGATGTAAAATATCATTTAGGTGCTTCATCAAACCGAGAGTTTGATGGTAATTTGGTTCATGTTTCTTTAACTGACAACCCTTCACATTTAGAAGCTGTCAATCCAGTAGTATTAGGACAAACAAGAGCTAAACAATTTTTTCATAATGATGAAAAAAGAAATAAAGTTGTTCCTGTTTTAATTCATGGTGATGCGTCATTTGCTGGTCAAGGTGTTGTCGCTGAATGTTTTGCTATGTCTGGAGTACCAGGCCATAATACTGGTGGAACAATACATATTATTGTTAATAATCAAATAGGATTTACCACAAGCCCAAAATTTGCTCGCTCTTCTCCCTATCCTTCAGATCTAGCAAAAATGGTTGATGCTCCAATCTTGCATGTAAATGGTGATGATCCAGAAGCTGTTACTCATTGTGCAAAAATTGCAACTGATTATAGACAAAAGTTTAATAGAGATGTTGTCATAGATATGATTTGTTATAGAAGGTTTGGCCACAATGAAGGAGATGAACCTTCTTTTACTCAGCCCACAATGTATAGAAAAATAAAAAAACATCCTACGACACTTAATATCTACGCAAAAAAGTTGATCGATGAAGGAGTTATTACCTCTGCTGAATTTAATAACATGAAGATAAAATTTAAAGATCTTCTTCAAGAACAATTTACAACTGCCAAAGAATATAAACCCAAATTAGAATGGTACGAGGGAGTGTGGTCAAGATTTAAACCTGAAAGAGGCAAAGATAAAAGAGGTGTTACTGGAGTACCATTAGAAAAAATTAAAAAAATTGGTGAAAAAATAACTTTAATACCAGAAAGTTTTAATGCGCATCCAACTTTAAAAAAGATTTTTGAAAACAAAAGAAAAATGTTTAAAACTGGAAAAGGATTTGATTGGTCAACAGCAGAACACCTTGCTTTTGCAACTCTATTGGATGAAGGTTTCCCAGTTAGACTTTCTGGACAAGACTCTGCTAGAGGGACTTTTAGTCAGCGGCATTCAGTGCTGAAAGATCAACTAAATGGAACAAAATATATACCTTTAAATAATATTTCAAAAAATCAAAAACGATTTGAAGTGATAGACAGTCTGCTATCTGAAATGGCGGTTCTTGGATTCGAATATGGCTATGCTCTTTCGGAACCAAGTACTCTTGTAATATGGGAAGCACAATTTGGAGATTTTGCTAATGGAGCTCAAGTTATTATAGATCAATTTATTACTTCTGCAGAGAGAAAATGGGCGAGGGCCAATGGTTTGGTCATGTTATTACCTCATGGATATGAAGGACAAGGACCAGAGCATTCTTCTGCTAGATTGGAGAGGTTTTTACAATTATGTGCTCAGGAAAATATTCAAGTTGTAAACTGCACAACCCCTGCGAACTATTTCCATGCTTTACGAAGACAGATTCATAGAGATTTTAGAAAACCTTTGATAATCATGACACCAAAATCTTTATTAAGAAACAAGATGTGTACTTCAAATATTGAGGACTTTACAAAAAAGAATACCTTTCACAGAGTTTTAAATGATCATGCCGACTCTAAGAAAAATGAATTGATTAATCTAACAGAAGATAAAAAAATAAAAAAAGTAGTTATTTGTTCAGGAAAAATTTATTTTGATCTTCTTCAAGCAAGAGAAAAAAATAAAAATAAGAGTGTATTTATTATAAGAATAGAACAACTATATCCATTTCCTGTAAAAACCCTTGCAAACGAATTAAAACGATTTAGAAAAAAAGCTGAATTCTTTTGGTGTCAGGAAGAGCCTCAAAATATGGGCGCTTGGAATACAGTAAAAAATTATATTGAAAGAAGTTTGGATTATATAAAAGCAGAGAATAAAGATGTAAAATACGTTGGCAGAAAACCTGCCGCATCCCCAGCTAGTGGATATCTTAAAAAACATCTTGCAGAGCAAAATGAAATATTAGAAAAGGTGATAGGAAAATTTAATTAATGTCTGAAAAAATAGTAGTACCAACTTTAGGTGAGTCAGTAACTGAAGCAACAGTTTCAAAATGGCTAAAGAATCAAGGTGAAAAAGTAATGGTTGACGAACCAGTTGTAGAATTAGAAACTGATAAAGTAAATGTAGAAGTTCCTTCTCCATCGAGTGGTATTCTAGAAAATATTTCAGTTAAAGAAGGTGAAACAGTGAATGTAGGTTCCTTACTTGGCATGATCAATGGATCAGCTAAAGAAGTTAATAAAAGCACTATACAGACAAAAAATTATTCTCCTCCAAAGAAAAAAACTAAAATTTCAAAAGAACCTAAAGAAGAAGCTCTTAAACTCTTTAAAGAGGAAGAGTCTCAACCACTAAAACTTCAAGAAGAAGCCCTAGTATTAGATAATTTTCACGAAGAAAAAAAAGTAACAGAAAAACAAAAAGTTACAATTCAGAAACCTGCTGTATCTCCAGCTGCAAGAAAAATGGCAATAGAAGCTAAAGTAGATTTAAATGAGATTAAAGGCTCTGGGAAACATGGAATTATTTTAAAGGAAGATCTAATGAGTTTGATGGGATCCAAACCATCTCCTTCAGAGAGAAAAATTAAGCACGGTCCTGAAGAAAGAATTAAAATGACAAGATTGAGATTAACTATTGCCAAAAGATTAAAAGAAGCTCAAGAAAATGCTGCAATGCTAACTACTTTTAATGAAGTTGATATGAGCGAAGTTATTTCTATGAGAAATGAATATAAAGAAGAATTTCAAAGTAAGTATCAAGTAAAACTTGGCTTTATGTCATTTTTTGTTAAAGCTTGTGTTATAGGATTAAAAAATTTTCCAGCTGTAAACGCTGAGATACAAGGGGACGAAATAGTTTATAAAAATTATTATAATATTAGTATAGCTGTTGGAACTGATAGAGGTTTAGTAGTGCCTGTTCTAAGGGAAACAGATGAAATGTCATTTGCAGATATTGAAAAAAATATTGGAGAATTAGGAGAAAAGGCACGTAATGGAAAAATTACTATAGATGATCTACAGGGAGGAACTTTTACTATCACTAACGGAGGGATATATGGTTCTATGTTGTCAACTCCAATACTAAATCCTCCGCAGTCAGCTGTTTTAGGAATGCATAATATAATTCAAAGACCAGTTGTTGTTAACGGAAATGTAGAAGTAAGATCCGTTATGTATTTAGCTTTATCTTATGATCACAGAATAATAGATGGGAAAGAGGCAGTTTCTTTTTTAAAGATCGTTAAAGAGTCTTTAGAACAACCAAAAAGACTCTTTTTAAATATATAATCATGGATAATTTTGATTTAGTAGTAATCGGCGGAGGTCCTGGAGGTTATGTTTGTGCAATACGGGCTGCACAACTTGGTTTAAAAACAGCTTGCATTGAGTCCAGAGGAGCTTTAGGAGGAACTTGCCTTAATGTTGGTTGTATTCCTTCAAAAAGTTTACTTAATTTGTCTGAAAATTTCCACAAAGCTAAAAAAGACTTTAACCAGCAAGGAATTGAGATTGAGGGTATTAAACTTAATATTGAAAAGATGATGTCGAATAAGAATAAATCAGTTCAAGTGCTTACCAAAGGCGTAGAATTTTTATTTAAAAAGAACAAAGTCACTTATTTAAAAGGAAAAGGTGTACTTTTTTCTAAAAACGATATCATTGTTTATGATAACAACACAAAAAAAAACTATAAAACAAAAAATATTGTGATTGCCACTGGCTCGGAGGTAGCTTCTTTACCAGGAATAAAAATAGATGAGAAAAATATAATTTCTTCAACTGGAGCCTTGTCATTAAAAAAAGTACCAAAAAAATTAGCAGTGGTTGGTGGAGGTTATATAGGTTTAGAAATGGGTTCGGTATGGTCTAGATTAGGCTCAGAGGTCACAGTGATCGAATATCTTGATTTTATAACTCCTGGAATGGACAGAGAAATTTCAGACGAATTCAAAAAGATTTTAACTAAACAGGGCATTAAATTTAAGATGGGATCAAAAGTTAATTCAATAAAAAATAATGGTACAAAAGCATTAATTAATTATACAGATATTAAAAATTCAAAAGATGAAACCTTAGAAGTCGACAAGGTTTTAGTTTCAGTTGGGCGAAAACCATACACAGAAGGACTTAATCTAACAAAAGTAGGGGTTAAAAAAGATAACAAAGGGAGAATTGAAGTAAATTCAAAATTACAAACAACAGTCCAAAATATTTATGCTATTGGGGATGTTGTAAAAGGTCCGATGTTAGCCCATAAAGCTGAAGAGGAAGGTATAGCTGTAGCTGAAATTTTGGCTGGCCAAGCAGGACATGTTAACTATGATGTTATACCAGGAGTAATCTACACTTCACCAGAAGTTGCTACTGTAGGAAAAACTGAGGAACAACTTAAAGAGGAAAACAAAAACTATAAAGTTGGAAAATTTCCATTTTTGGCTAATTCTAGAGCAAAAGTAAATAATGAAACTGAGGGTTTTGTTAAGATTTTAGCTGATAGTAAATCTGATAAAGTTCTAGGTGTGCATATTATCGGCCCGCATTGTGGAGATATGATTGCTGAGATGGCATTAGCTATGGAATTTGGGGCAAGCGCAGAAGATATTGCAAGAACTTGTCATGCTCATCCAACTCACACAGAAGCAATTAAAGAAGCAGCATTAGCTGTTGATAAAAGACCAATTCATTTTTAATTAAGAATAATTCTAATAATATTATTGCATGAAAGCACAAGTGTTGTTGCCTAAAGTTTTTAATTTTCCTTTTACCTATAATTCTAAGACTAAAGGTAAAATTGGAAATCTAGTAGAAGTTCCATTTGGATCAAAAAAAGAAATAGGTGTAATTTGGAAAAATAATTATTTTGAACCCAAAAATATAAAAATAAAAGATATTAGTAAAAAAACGGAGTATTCTCTTAATAAAAAGTTAGTAGATTTTATAGAATGGTTTTCATCTTACAATATGGTTCCAATCGGTCTTGTTTTAAAGATGGTGATTGGAAATATAGATAAATTTATAAGAATAAAAGATAATTCTATTGTAGTAAAAAAAACTGAAATAAAGAATTTTAAGTTGAATAAAGAACAGTTATCGGCACTTAAATTTCTAGAAAAAACAAATAATAAATTTGATGTATCTGTTTTGCAAGGAACGACCGGGTCAGGAAAAACTTTAGTATATTTTGAACGAATTAAAAAAATTATAGAAAAAAATAATCAAGCTCTAGTTTTATTGCCTGAAATATTTTTAACAAATGATTTTAAATCTAGATTTGAAAATTTTTTTGGTTTTGAGCCAGCAATTTGGCATTCTAAAATAACACCTAAACAAAGAAGATTAATTTGGAAAGGAGTCATAAAGAATGAGATAAAAATACTAGTTGGTGCTAGATCAGCACTACTTTTACCTTTTAAAAAACTTGGAATTATAATTGTAGATGAAGAACATGATACATCTTACAAACAAGATGAAGGTGTAATTTATAATGCAAGAGATATGGCAATTTCGAGAGCGAACTTTGAAGGAATTCCTGTACATCTTGTTACTTCTGTTCCATCAATTGAAACATATAACAATATTCAAAATAAAAAATATAGACATATAAAAATTTTTAAAAGATATGATAATTATCCTTTACCTAAGGCAAAAATAATTAATTTAAATCTAAATAAAAAAAAAAATAAGTTTATTGCCACTGAGACAATTGATTTGGTTAAAAAATATTTAGATAGAGGAGATCAAGCACTTTTTTTTATTAACAGAAGAGGTTTTGCTCCATATTTAATTTGTAAAAAATGTGGTTTTAAACATATTTGTTCTAACTGTTCATTATATTTAACATTTCATAAGATAAAAGATAAAGCGATATGCCATCATTGTTCTTTTGAAAAAAAAATAAAAACCAAATGTAGATCAAAAGGCAACTGTGAATTTATTATGTATGGCCCTGGAGTTGAAAAAATATTTGAAGAAGTCAAAGTAATATTTCCTGATAAAAAAATTAATATATTTTCAAGTGATTATTTAAAAACAAAACATGAAACTGAAGATTTATTTAAAAATATAAATGATAAAACAATAGACATTTTAGTTGGAACCCAAATGATTTCAAAAGGTTTCAATTTTCCAAAGTTAAATTGCATAGTGGTCATTGATGCTGATTTTTCAGGTAGAGGTTATGATTTAAGAACAACCGAGAAAAATATCCAACTTTATCATCAATTAAGTGGGAGAGCTGGAAGGTTTAGTTCTGAGTCTTTAATAATTTATCAAACATTAGTTCCTTCTGATGTAACTCTAAATGAATTGATTAAGAATAAATCAGAGGAACTTCTTAAGAATGAACTTTTATTAAGAGAAAAAAATAAATTACCTCCATTTAAAAGATTAATTGCAATCATTATATCCTCAAAAGACCAAAACTTGAGCTTGCGGGGAGCTAGAGAGATTAAAATTAAATTAAATCAAATAAAAGATATCGAGGTTTTAGGGCCAGTGGACTCACCATTGTTGAAAATTAAAAAAAATTTTCGATCGAGGTTATTAATAAAGTTTGATAATCAAATTTTTATGCAAAAAAAAATAACAAAAGTACTAAATGGGCTTAAAATCTCACAAAAAATTAAACTTAGGGTTGATGTAGATCCGATCAACTTTGCTTAAGTTCAAAATTGGTAACTTGATCAAGTTATACTCTTATGGTACGACCACTCCATTATTTCACGATAAATTCTGACAATTAAAATGAGTACAAATAAATCTTTCTCTTCCGAAACATCTGAAAGGTATTCTCGTGCTTTATTTGCAGTAGCTAATGAGAGTAATGAACTAGATAAAACTGAGAATGACATAAGAAATTTTCAATCTCTTTTTAATTCTAGCTCTGAAATAAAAAATTTTATACAAAATCCTACTCAAAACAAAAATACTCAAAAAAGTGTTATTCTTCTAATAACAGAAAAATTGGGTTTTTCTAAAAATTTAAAAAATTTCTTTTTACTCTTAATTGAAAAAAGAAGAATATTTTTTGTAAAAAAAATTTTTGAAAGTTTTTTAAAATTGTGCTCTAAAAAAAGAGGGGAATTAAAAGCTTCATTAATTTCATCGAAAGAATTATCTCGAACCGAATTAGATGAAATAAGTAAAGATTTGTCAAAATCAATGGGATCAACCATAAAATTTGACTATAAAGTGGATAAAGAACTAATCGGCGGCTTAAAGCTTCAACTAGGTAGTTTTATGATTGATACTTCCATTAAAAATAAATTAAAAAAATATAAACAAGCAATGTTAGAAAACTAATATGACAATTAATCCTTCAGAAGTTACAAAACTATTAAAAGATCAAATTAAGAATTTTGGTGAAAAAGCAGAAGTTTCAGAAATTGGAAAAGTGCTATCAGTTGGAGACGGTATCGCGCGTGTTTTTGGTTTAGATAATGTTCAAGCAGGTGAAATGGTTGAATTTGAGGATGGATCTAAAGGAATGGCTCTAAATTTGGAAAGTGATAATGTTGGAGTGGTTATTTTTGGGGATGATAGAAAAATTAAAGAAGGAGATACAATTAAAAGAACAAATGCAATTGTAGATGTACCTGTAGGCAAAGAACTTTTAGGAAGAGTAGTTGATGGACTAGGCAATCCTATAGATGGGAAAGGAGTGCTTTCTGCTAAAAATAGAAAACGTGTTGAAGTTAAAGCACCGGGTATTATTCCAAGACAATCAGTTAGTGAGCCAATGCAAACAGGTTTAAAGTCTATAGACTCTCTTATACCGATTGGAAGGGGACAACGAGAATTAATTATTGGAGACAGACAAACTGGAAAAACTGCTGTAGCAATTGATGCAATTATAAATCAAAAAACAATCAATGAGTCTTCAGATGAAAAGAAAAAATTATATTGTGTATATGTAGCAATTGGTCAAAAACGTTCTACAGTAGCTCAAATAACAAAGACATTAGAAGAAGCTGGCGCTCTAAAATACACAACTATAGTAGCGGCAACTGCATCTGACTCCGCTCCATTACAATTCTTAGCACCTTATACTGGATGCACAATAGGAGAATATTTTAGAGATAACGGTATGCATGCTTTAATTGTTTATGATGATTTATCAAAACAAGCAGTTGCCTACAGACAAATGTCTTTATTATTAAGAAGACCACCTGGAAGAGAAGCATATCCTGGGGATGTATTTTATTTACATAGTAGACTGTTAGAACGTGCATCAAAACTAAATGAGAAAAGTGGAGGAGGATCTTTAACAGCTTTACCTATTATTGAGACACAGGCGGGAGATGTTTCAGCATACATTCCAACTAATGTTATCTCTATAACGGACGGACAAATATTTTTAGAGACTGAGCTATTCAACCAGGGAATTCGACCAGCAGTAAACGTAGGACTTTCCGTATCACGAGTAGGTTCAGCTGCACAAACTAAGGCGATGAAAAAAGTAGCAGGTTCTATCAAGTTAGAATTAGCTCAGTATAGAGAAATGGCTGCGTTTGCGCAGTTTGGTTCAGATTTAGATGCCTCTACGCAAAAATTATTAAATCGAGGATCGAAATTAACGGAACTATTAAAACAAGATCAATATTCACCAATGACTGTAGCAGAGCAGGTAATTTCAGTATTTACAGGAGTAAAAGGTTTTCTTGATGATATTGAATTAAATAAAATAAAAAACTTTGAAAAAGACATTATTGAGAAAATAAAATCAGAAAAACCTGAAATAATCGATTCTATAGAGTCATCAGGAAAACTTGAAGAAAATACAGAAAAAGATCTTTCCTTAATAATTGAGGAATATAAAAAAGGAAATAAATAATGCCAAGTTTAGACGATCTTAAGAAGAGAATTAAAAGCGTTAAATCTACACAGAAGATTACAAAAGCAATGAAAATGGTAGCTGCGGCTAAATTGAAAAAAGCACAAGAAAATGCTGAAAAAGGAAGACCTTACAGTCAAAAAATGCAAAATATAATTCTTAATTTAACTAAATCAATCAACGATCCAGAAAATGCTCCCAAGCTCCTTGTAGGCACAGGAAAAGATAAAATCAATTTATGTGTGGTATTAACAGCAGATAGAGGATTGTGTGGTGGTTTTAACTCTAATATTTGTAAACTTGCAAAGACAAAGTTTGAAAAGATTTTGAGTGAAGGAAAAGAACTTAAAATAATTACAGTAGGAACTAAAGGTTTGGATCAGATTAAAAGAGAATATGGAAAATATGTAATTAAAAAATTTAGTTTTAAAAATAAGAAACAAATTACATTTAGCGAAGCTGAAACGGTAGGAAATGAAATCATAAATTTATTTAAACAAAATCAATTTGATAAATGTATTTTGTTTTATAATAATTTTAAAAATGTAATTACACAGATCCCACAAGCTCAACAAATTATCCCAGCAGAAAATAACTCATCAAAAGAAAAAGAAGAAAGTCTGACTTCGTATGAGTTTGAACCTGAGGAAGATGAAATTTTAGAAGATTTATTACCTAAAAATATTTCAACACAAGTTTTCAAAGCTTTCTTAGAAAATGCTGCTAGCGAACAAGGTTCTAGAATGACTGCAATGGATAATGCCACAAGAAATGCAGGAGAATTAGTTGATAAACTTACAATTAATTATAACAGAAGCAGACAAGCTTCAATTACAAAAGAATTAATAGAAATTATATCAGGAGCAGAAAGCTTATAAGTTATGAGCAAAAAAGGAAAAATAACACAAATTATTGGTGCGGTTGTCGATGTAAACTTTGATGGTGATTTACCTGAAATTTATACTGCGCTTGAGGCTAATAATTCAGGAAACAAATTAATATTAGAGGTTGCTCAACATTTAGGGGAAAATGATGTAAGAACAATAGCAATGGATGCCACAGAGGGATTAAAGAGAGGAGATGAGGTAACTAATACTGGATCTCCAATAAGTGTACCAGTTGGACCTGAAACTCTTGGAAGAATTATAAATGTAGTAGGAGAGTCCATTGATGAAAAAGGTGATGTTAAAACCAAAGAAAAATGGCCTATACACAGACCAGCTCCAAAATTTACAGACCAAGCAACGGAAACAGAGCAATTAGTGACTGGTATCAAAGTAGTTGATTTATTGGCACCATATGCAAAGGGTGGGAAAATTGGATTATTTGGTGGTGCCGGAGTTGGTAAAACAGTAACCATAATGGAATTGATAAACAATATAGCAAAGGCACATGGAGGATTTTCTGTTTTTGCGGGCGTAGGAGAAAGAACAAGAGAAGGAAATGATTTGTACCATGAAATGATAGAGTCTGGAGTAATTAAGACTGATGGGAAAGGCTCTAAAGCAGCATTAGTTTATGGTCAAATGAATGAACCCCCGGGAGCAAGAGCTAGAGTTGCTTTAACAGGATTAACAGTAGCAGAATATTTTAGAGACAAAGAAGGTCAAGACGTACTTTTTTTTATTGATAATATTTTCAGATTTACCCAAGCTGGTTCAGAAGTGTCGGCTTTACTAGGTAGAATTCCTTCTGCTGTTGGTTATCAACCAACATTAGCTACTGATATGGGAAATCTTCAGGAAAGAATAACCTCTACAGACAAGGGATCTATTACATCAGTACAAGCGATTTATGTTCCTGCTGATGACTTAACAGATCCAGCCCCCGCAACCTCATTCTCTCACTTGGATGCAACAACAGTTTTATCAAGACAAATAGCGGAAATAGGAATTTATCCTGCTGTAGATCCCTTAGACTCTACTTCAAGAATATTAGATCCAAGAGTGGTAGGAGAAGAGCATTATAGGGTAGCCAGAGATGTACAAAGAATTTTACAAGCCTACAAATCTTTACAAGATATTATTGCAATTCTTGGAATGGATGAGCTTTCTGAAGAAGATAAACTAACAGTAGCTCGAGCAAGAAAAATTCAGAGATTTTTATCCCAACCATTTTTTGTTGCAGAGGTGTTTACTGGTTCACCAGGCAAGCTGGTTGACTTAGACTCAACTATAAAAGGGTTTGATGCGATTTGTAAAGGTGAGTATGATCATTTGCCTGAAGCTGCATTTTATATGGTTGGCGGTATAGAAGAAGTTGTAGAAAAAGCAGAAAAGATGTCCAAAGACAATAAATAGCCATGTCAGAGAATTTTACTGTAGAAATTATTAGTCCAGATAAATCAATTTTAAAAGCAGAGGCAAATGAAGTGACGATCCCATCCTATGAGGGTCAAATGGGAATATTGAAAGATCACATACCATTAATTACATTTTTGAGACCTGGTTTAATAATAATTAAAGAGAATAGTGGAGAAAAAAAATTTTTTATTGAAGAAGGAACAGTAGAATTTTCAAATAACAACTTGTTAATATTAACTTCAACTGTAAAAAGTTTGGATAGTTTAGATAAAAATTCTATAGATATAATTATAAAAACATCAGAAGAAAAAATAAGCAAGGATGAAATTAGTGATAAAGAAAAATATTTATTGTCATACAAGATTGATACGCTTAAAACTATTAATCAATAAATTTTTTTAATTCTACAAGTAACTTTTCATAAACATTTTTTTTAAAATTAACAATTACATTTGGGAGTTCATTCATATCTATCCACTTCCATTCTATGAACTCTGGATGTTTTGTTTTTAAGCTAATTTCATCTTCCCTTCCTGTAAATCTGGCTATGAACCATTTTTGTTTTTGTCCCCTGAATTTTCCTTTCCAAACAATACCTAAAAGATTTTTGGGTAATTCATATTCAAACCATTCATCTAACTCTTTTAAAATTTTGATACTTTTAATACTTGTTTCTTCATTCAATTCTCTTTTCATTGCGTTTAGAAAATTTTCATTCTCATTGACACCACCCTGAGGCATTTGCCATTTGTTGATAGGATTATCTTTGCGTTTTCCAACAAAAATTTTATTTTCGTTATTTAAAACTATTACACCTACACCAATTCTTAAGGGAAGTTTTTTTTCTGTCATTTTAAGAATTAAATAATTTTAAAGCGTAATTTAATTGATTATCATTCTCTGTATTTATCTTAAAATTATCTTCTTTCTCTTTTACAATTATATCTGGAGAAACTCCGACCTCAGATATAGAACTTCCTGATGGTAAATAATATTTGGAAATTGTAAGTCTTATTCCTCCTCCGTTTCGTAAAGGAATAATTGATTGCACAGAACCTTTACCATAAGAATTTTCTCCTAAAATAATCGCTCTTTTATGGTCTTTTAGCGCTCCTGCAAATATTTCTGAGGCTGAGGCAGATCCGTTATTAATTAAAACTATTATAGGTTTACCTTTAATTTCATCACCTTTTCTTGCAAAAAATTTTCTTGTTTCCGAAGCTTTACGTCCTTTTGTCGAAACTATTTCACCGTCATCTAAAAAAAAATCTGTAATATTGATAGCTTGAGTTAACAATCCTCCAGGATTATTTCTTAAATCTAATATGTAACCTTGGATTTTTAAATTTTTTTCAAACTTTTTTACTATTTCTAGGAATTGTTTATCAGTATTTTCATTAAATGATCTAAGCCTTATGTATCCTAAATCTTTATTCTTTCCTAATATTTCGGAATTGACTGATTTAACTTCAATTACTTTTCGAGTAATATTAAATTCTAATGGTTTTTTTATGTTTTTTCTTCTAATTGTTAATTTAATGGAAGTTCCTACGGGACCCCTCATTAATTTAACAGCTTCCATTAAAGATTTTCCCTGAACTTGATCATCACCTATTTTTACTATGTAGTCTCCAGCTTTTATTCCTGCTTTTGCTGCCGGCGTATCATCTATTGGAGATATAACCTTTACTAAACCAGACTCCATGCCTATTTCTATTCCTAATCCTCCAAATTCTCCTCGAGTATCCGTTTGCATTTCTTCAAATAACTCAGGACTCATATAAGCCGAGTATGGATCGAGCGATTGAAGAACACCATTAATAGCTGAGTCCATAACTTCAGATTGATTAATATCATCTACGTAGTCTTTCTTAATTTTTTCTAAGACTTCTCCGAAAAGATCGATTTTTTTATAAAGTTCATTGCTTGAGTAAGAATAAGTAAAATTTAAATTAAAAAACAATATAATTAAAAAAATAATTTTTTTCATACTATTGCCTTTTCTTTGGGTATCTCTTCTGACCACATTTTTTCTAAGTCATAGAATTTTCTTTTTTCAGGATGAAAAATATGGATTATGATGTCATTAGTATCAACTAATTTCCAATCATTGCTCTCTCTTCCTTCGATACGGCACTCAATTAATCCTATTTTTTTTAGTTCTACTTCAAGAATTTCTGAAAGAGCTTGTAAATGTCTGGAAGAAGTACCTGAAGCAATAATCATATAATCCGCTATATAAGATTTATTTTTCAAATTAATAGAGGTAATATTTGTGGCTTTATTATTATCTAAAATTTTTTCAATATTTTTTTTTATATCTACTATTTTCATTAAAAATTTTTTAAATAATTTTTTTTGATATTAGATGAAGAAATATTGATTAATTTATTGTTAATATAGACTATGTTTTTTTTATTAATATATTTCACAATTTTAGATTCCTTACTTTTTTTATCATATCCTTTCCTAGAAAAAACAATTAATTTTGTTAATTTAACTATCTTTTTCCAATTTGTCCACTTATGAAAATCTAATAAGTTATCCGAACCTAAAATTAAACATAAATTTTTTTGTTTTTTTGTCTTTCTAAAGTAATTTATTACATTAATAGTGCGAGGAGATTTAATTTTATTATCTAAATACAAAACTTTAATATTTTTATATTTTTTTACAGCTTTTTTACATTTTGACATTCTATGTTTTAACGAAAAAAAAGGTTTTTTTTTGAAAGGATTTTTTTTTGTAACAATCCAATAAATTTTTGTAAGTTTTATTTGTTTCAAACTAATTTTAGAAATTTCAACGTGTCCTTTATGTGGTGGATCAAAACTTCCACCAAAAATACCAATCGAGTTTCTGATAGGTTCTATCATTAATTATGGCCTAACAATTCCTTTTCCAGATACAATATATTTGTAGGAGGTTAGTTGATTAATTCCAACAGGGCCTCTCGGAGGAAGTTTATTAGTAGAGATTCCAATTTCTCCTCCGAAACCAAACTCTCCTCCATCTGCAAATTGAGTTGAAACGTTATGCATTGCTATAGAGCTATTCACTCCATCTAAGAATATTTTTGCATTTTTTGAGTTATTTGTAATAATGCTATCAGTATGCATAGTTCCATATTTTAAAATATGATTAACAGCATCTTTAACGTTTTTAACAGTTTTTATAGATATTATTTTATCTAAATATTCAGTTTTCCAATCAATTTCTTTTGCGTTTTTAAGTTTATTTCTAAAAAGTTTATTAATTTTTTTATCTACACGGACTTCACATCCAGAAGAAATCAATGAGTCTATTATTTTTTTTCCGTGAGTATTCAATGCTTTTTCATGAATTAATAAAGTTTCTAAGGCACCACAAATACTTGTTCTTCTCATTTTTGCGTTAATAATAATTTTTTTTGCCATTGATATATTTGATTTTTGATCTACATAAATGTGACACAACCCTTCGAGATGACCGATGACATGAATGTTTGAAAATTTTTGTACTTTTGATACCAACCCTTTGCCTCCTCTTGGAACAATTACATCAATATAATTACTCATTTTTGATAGAAGCAAATCAACAATTCTTCTTTCTTTTTTCTCTATAAATTGAACGCAGTTTTTATTTATATTATTTTTACTTAAAGAATCACGAAACAGATCAGCAAGCAACTTATTGGAATTGTAAGCTTCTGATCCTCCTCTTAAAATAGAACAATTTCCAGATTTTAAACATAAAGCTGCTACATCAGCAGTAACATTTGGCCTACTTTCATAAATTACACCTACAACTCCTATAGGAGTAGAAATTTTTTTAATTTTAAGTTTATTTGGTCTTTGCCATTTTTCTAATATTCGACCAACTGGATTTTTAAATTTAGCTATTTGATTAATCGAGTTTCTAATTCCGTCGATTCTTTTATCATTTAAAATTAATCTATCTACTAAATACTCTCTTTTTACATTTTTAACATCTTTAAGATTTTCTTGAATTATTTTTTTTTTGTTTTTTAAAATAGCTGAAATATAATCCTTTAAAACTAATTTGATTTTACTATGATTTACAGTTTTTAGTTCCTCAAAAGCTTTTCTGGCATTTAATCCAATATTATTTAAATATTTCATTTTATAATTTTACCATATCATCTTTGTGAACTATTTCAGATTTACTTAGATATCCTAAAATATTTTCTATTTCTTTGCTTTGTTTTCCTTTTATTTTATTTATCTCAGATGATGCAAATGAAGACAAACCTCTGGCAAGGTTATTATTGTTTTCGTCTACTACAAGTATATTTTCTCCTTTTTCAAAATCACCTTCTACTTTTACAATACCAGCTGCAAGTAAACTTTTACCTTTATTTAAAGCTCGGGCCGCCCCTTGATCAATATATATTTTACCAGAAGAGCTCAAAGAACTAATGATCCATTTTTTTCTAGCATCCAAACTAGAAATTTTTGGAATGAAGTGTGTGTAAATTTTATTTTTAATCATATTGCTAATCGGATTATCTTTTTTACCATTTGCAATAAACATATTACATCCTGCATTTATACAGATTTTAGCAGCATCTAATTTTGTACTAATACCGCCAGAGCCATAAAGATTTTTTTTATTATCAATCAATGCATTAATATTTGAGTCAATGGAAGAAACAGTTTTGATGATTTTTTTAGATTTGTCATAAAGCCCATCAACGTCAGATAGAATAATAAGAGTATCAGCTCCAACGATTTGAGCAACTCGTGCTGCCAATCTATCATTATCTCCATACTTAATTTCTGCTGTTGCTGTGGTATCATTTTCATTAACGATTGGAATTGCTTTCAGTTTAAATAAGTTATCAAAAGTTCTTCTAACATTTAATGCCCTTCTGCGTTGTTCAGTGTCATCTGGACTTATTAGTATTTGACCTGTTTTAATTTTATATTTGTCAAATAATTTTTGAAATTCCCCTGCTAAATGTATTTGACCAACAGCAGCAATGGCTTGACTCATTTCTAATTTAATTTTTTTCTTTTTAATTTTAAGATAATTTTGACCTAATGCAATTGCTCCTGAAGACACAATTACCAAATCATTTTTTCCTCTAAATTTTTTTAAATCTTTAATTAAGCTTGTTACCCATTTTTTTTTAAATTTACCTTTATTATCAACAACAGTGGATGAACCAAGTTTTATTACTATTTTTTTTGAGTTATCAATTAACATTTTTTATCAATAGTTTTTTTACTTTTTGAATGTCTTTATTTGAAAAAACTGAAATTACTTCACACTTTGATTTGATTTTATTTTTAAATTCTTTTAATTTTTTATTAATATCATCTTTTTTTAACAAATCAGATTTATTCAAGAAAATTATTTCCTTTTTTTTATCTAGACTTTTATCATATGAAGAAAGTTCGAGTTTAATCTTTTTATAACTATTAATTAAATTTTTTTCAGATAAGTCTATTAAGTGTAACAAAACTTTACATCTTTCTATGTGTCGCAAGAATTTATCACCTAACCCTACACCTTTATGTGCACCTTCAACTAGTCCAGGTATATCTGCTAAAGTTATTTCTTTTCCATCGTAATATGAAACTCCTAGATTTGGGTTAATAGTAGTAAATGGATAATTAGCAATTTTCGGCTTTGCTCTAGTTAAGGCTGCAAGCAAACTAGATTTTCCTGCGTTAGGCCGTCCTATAATACCTATATCAGCAATTATTTTCAGTTGTAACCAGATCCAAAATTCTTCTCCAATTTTACCATTTGTTTTTTTTCTAGGAGCTCTATTTGTTGAGCTTTTAAATCTAACATTGCCCAAGCCTCCTTTACCTCCAGAGGCTACTAAATATTTTTCTTTGTTTTTTGTAAAATCATAAATCAGAGTATTATTATCCTCTTCATAAATTTGTGTACCGGTTGGAACTCTTAAAATTAAATCTTTACCATTGCCTCCAGTTTTATTTTTTTTACTTCCAGGTTTCCCATGCTGAGCTTTAAAATGTTGAGCATATCTAAAATCTATTAAAGTATTTAAATTACGATCGGACTCAATAACAATTGATCCTCCATCTCCGCCATCCCCACCATCAGGACCACCGTATTCAATAAATTTTTCTCTTCGGAAGCTAGCTGAACCAGAGCCACCGTTACCTGCTTTTATATATATTTTTGCTTGATCTAAAAATTTCATTATGGATATATAATAAATAACTAAAGTTATTTTTAGATTTAATTGGGAATTACAGAAACAAAAGTTCTGTTTAATTTAGATTTTTTAAATTTTACTTTTCCCTTTACAAGAGAAAAAATTGAGTGGTCTTTTCCCATACTTACGTTATCACCAGGATGGATTTTTGTACCCCTTTGTCTTACAATTATATTTCCTGGAATAACTGACTGATCCCCATATCTTTTAACTCCTAGACGTCTACCTTTACTATCTCGTCCATTTTTCGATGATCCACCAGCTTTTTTTGTTGCCATAAATAATCTCTATTTTTTTAAAATCTTTTTAGTTACAGTTTTTTTCTGGTTATTTTTTTTTACTTTAGTTTGAGGTTTAGAAGCTTCAGCATTGGCTATAAGCTTACCATCTTTTGATAAAATTTTTGTTATTTGTATTTTAGAATGTCTTTGTCTATGTCCATTCTTTTTTCTAGAATGTTTTCTTCTTCTTTTGTGAAAAACTAATACAGTTCTATCTTTAACGTTATCTAGAAGTTTAGCTTCAACTATAGCTCCTTTAATATTAGGATTACCTACTTCTGTATTTTTATCATCATTTAGAAGCAAAACATTTTCAAACTTTACGGTATTTCCTATTTTAGCGTCTAGTTTTTCAACTTCTAAAATTTTACTAGCAGAAACTTTATATTGTTTTCCACCTGTTTCTATAATTGCAAATGACATAAATTATCTTTCTTTAAATTTAGGGCAATATAGCCTGCAGGATTGTCAAGTCAAGATGAATGAGATTAAAAACTATCTTTTAAATCGCGTAATTTAGAGAAAATTTCTTGCTCTGATGCGTTATTTAAATTTACGGCATCTTTAATTGACGGCTCATTGCATCGTAGAAATATATTAGTTTTTTTTTCTTCTCCAATAGAGATTGGAACAGTAGGGGAGTTAGAATTTATTTTTAAATTAATCCAATTAATCTTTTTTTTTAAAAATTCATTATTTTGGTCATATTCTAGACAAAACTCTAGATTTTTTTTTGTATATTCATGTCCACAATATATTTTAGTATCTATTGGTAAATTTTTTAATTTATTTAAAGATCTAAACATTTGTTCATTTGTTCCTTCAAAAACTTTACCACAACCTAAAGAGAAGAGAGTGTCTCCGGTAAAAACTATTTTTTCATCTTTGAGATAAAATGCTATGTGACCTTTTGTGTGACCTGGAATAAAAATGACTTCAAAAGAAATATTTCCCATTTTAAAATTTTGTTTTTCTTTTAATGCTATATCAATGCCAGGTATACGATCTTTATCTAAATCGAATCCTAAAACTTTAGATTTATATTTTTCTTTAAGTTTTTCGTTACCACCAACATGATCCAAATGATGATGCGTATTTAAAATATAATCTAATTTATTGTGTTTTTCATTTATTATTTTATCACAAGTAGTAAAATCAGATGGATCAATTATTGCAACTGTATCACTGCTTCTATCATAAAGAAGATAACTGTAGTTATCATTCAAACAAGGAATAATTTCTACGTTTAATTTCATCCTATTAAAAATATCCCTAGCTTAGAAAAAAAATTTTTTATCTCGAGGTTATTTTTCTTAATTTCTGAGGTGTTATCTTTATTAACCCCTACAGCTTTTTTAATCTTAATATTTTTTTCTAAACAAAAATGAAAAAAATCCTTTATTGTGCACATATGAAGATTAGGAGTATTATACCAAGAGTTTGGTAAAGTTTTTGTAACTGGCATTTTTCCAAAAAATAATAAGCTAGTTCTCACCTTCCAATATCCAAAATTAGGTATTGATATAATCACTGATTTTCCAATTTTTAACAAATCTTTTAAAACTTTTTCGGGATTATAAAATGCCTGGAGTGTCTGACTTAATATTACAAAATCAAAGGATTGATTTGGAAATTGATGAAGTTCTGTTTCTGCATTTCCCTCAATGACTGGGAGACCTTTATAAATACATTTTGTAACATTTTCTTTTTTAAGTTCTAAACCTCGAGCTTCTATATTTTTCTCTTTAATTAAATGACTCATTAAAGAACCATCACCACAACCAACATCTAGAACTGTTACATTCTTTGGTAATAAATCTGCAATTACTTTAAATTCTTTTTTCATTTTTAAATTTTATGTGCATTGAGTCTATGAATCCTTTTAAAGTTTTAAGAAACTCGGGTTCATTTACTAAAAAAGAGTCGTGACCTTTGTCAGTTTTAATCTCAGAGAAAGAGACGTCCGCCCCTGAAGCATTAAGAGCAATTACTATATCTTTGTTTTCTTTTGTTGTGTACAGCCAATCTGAAGAGAAAGAAATAACTAAAAATTTTATTTTTTGATTTTTAAAAGCCTCAATAAGACCACCTTTAAAATGTTTTGATAAATCAAAATAATCCATTGCCCTAGTAATATACAAGACAGAATTTGCATCAAATCTTTCTACGAAAGCACTACCCTGATGTCTTAAATAACTTTCAACTTGAAAATCTGCATTAAAACTAAATTCATAATCTGCTTTCTCTTGAAGTTTTCTTCCAAATTTTTCTTGCATTCCTTTCTCAGACAAATAACTAATATGACCTACCATTCTTGCTACAGCTAATCCATTTTTAGGTTGCACATTTTTTGATAAATATTTTCCTTTGTCCCATACAGGATCCGCCATGATAGCTTGTCGAGCAAGTTCGTTAAGAGCTATATTTTGTGCACTATGACTTGTACTGCAAGCAATAGGAATTGCTGAAAATGTTTTATTTGGGAATATTGTACAGAACTCAAGTAGTTGCATTCCACCCATAGATCCTCCTGTAGCACAAAGAAGTTTTTTGATACCTAGATGATCAAGAAGAGTTTCTTGTGCTTTAACCATATCTCTTATGGTTATAACTGGAAAATTTAATCCATACGGTTCATTTGTTTTTTTATCTATCTCTTTAGGACCCCATGAACCCATGCATCCTCCAATAACGTTTGCACATATTACAAAATACTTATTTGTATCAATTGCTTTATCTGGACCTACGGCTGTAATCCACCATCCTTCTTTTTTTGTTACAGGATTTATTTCGCTAACAAACTGATCTCCAGTAAGTGCATGGAAAACTAATATAGCATTATCTTTTGACTCGTTTAGTTTTCCGTAAGTTTCATATGCTAAAGGAAAATCTTTAATAGTTTGCCCACAATCTAATTTAAGTGGCTTAGAGACATTAATGGTCTTAATATTTTTAATTTTATAGTTCATTCAAAAAAAAAGCCCAGCTAAACTGGGCGAACCCCTTTTTAGCTAAATTTATTATGCGCTTGCAATATGGTTAAATCAGCGCTTCTAATGTTTACTAAATCATCTTAAACTTGTCAATTTTATATGAGATGAAAGTTTTATAGAAATAATCGAACATTTTATATAATACATTAAAATAACATGAGATTACCAAAACCGAAAAAAATTACAGCCCAAAAGTACGTATCTGGCCTTAGCTTATTTAAAGGAAAAAAGGTTAAAATTAAACTATCTGCCAATGAGTCAGCTCTTGGTCCGAGTCCAAAAGCTATAAGGGAATATAACAAGGTATCTAAAAATTTTAAAAGATATCCTGATTCTAATGGCACCGCATTGAAAAATATTTTAGCTAATAAATTTAAAATAGACAAAAATAGAATAATACTTGGTTCTGGTTCAGATCAGATATTTGAACTTGTTTGCAACGCTTTTATTAAAAAAAATGATGAAGTGATTGTCTCTAAATATAGTTTTATAATATACAGAATTTACAGCAAGATTAATGGAGCAAAAATTATTTATGCAAAAGAGAAAAATTTTACAATTTCTGTTCAAGAAATACTTTCTAAAGTAACTAGAAGAACTAAATTAGTTTTTTTAGCTAATCCTAATAATCCTACCGGCACATACATAAGGAAAAAAGAACTAGTCTATTTAAGAAAAAAACTTAGAAGCGATATTCTTCTTATTGTTGATGATGCATATTTTGAATATTTAAAAGAAAAAGATTATTTACCTGGTTTAAAGTTATTTTCTAGACATAAAAATGTTTTAGTTACCAGAACATTTTCCAAAGTTTATGGATTAGCAGGATTAAGAGTGGGATGGGGATATGCTTCTAAAGAGATTATTAATACTTTAAATAAAATTAAACCTCCTTTTAATGTAAGTAGACCGGCTTTGTTCGCCGCTTCTGCCGCTATAAAAGATAGTGTTTGGCTTAAAAAAGAAGTTAATCATATTTCTAAATGGAATAAGATATTATTCAAAAAATTTAAAGAAATGAAAATTGCAACAAACGAGAGTAAAACAAATTTTTTATTGTTAAATTTTGATAGAGTGAATATAAGTTCAAAGAGAGTATTTCAAAAATTAGGTAATGCAGGTATTTTGGTTAGAGCGATGAATGTTTATGGAATAAAAAATTCTTTAAGGATTACTATTGGAAAGAGTAAAGAAAATAAAAAGTTAATTTCTAAACTTAGGAAAATTTTAAATGTTTAATAAGATAACAATTATCGGTTGTGGCTTAATTGGTTCCTCTTTATTAAGGGCAATTGATAAAAAAAAATTAGCAAAAGAGATTAGCATTTATGATAAATCAAAAGAGAATTCAATATTTATAAAAAATAATTTTTCAGCTAGAGTTTTTAATGACATTTCTGAATCTGTTAAAGAGTCAGATTTAGTAATCATTTCATCTCCTCTTAGTAGCTATAAAGAAATTCTACTCTCTATAAAATCAAATTTAAAAAAAGATGTTATTTTAACTGACACTGGTTCAGCAAAAAAAGAAATTAATAAGATAATCAGGAATCTAAACTTAGAACATGTACACTGGATATCTTCACATCCTATAGCTGGGACTGAATTTAGTGGACCAGAGTCAGGTTTTAGTGAGTTGTTTGAAAATAGATGGTGCATTTTATCAACTGAAAGCCAAAATAATACAAAGCAAATAAATACATTAAAAATTTTTTGGGAGACGATTGGTAGCAAAGTAAAGCTTATGACATTTGAAGATCATGATTACGTTCTCTCAATAACAAGTCATTTACCTCATGCTGTTGCTTATAGTATTGTAAGAACAGTTATCAATGATGATGACAAATTTAAAAATGAAATTATTCAATATAGTGCTAGTGGTTTAAGAGATTTTACTCGTATAGCTGCTTCAGATCCAATAATGTGGAGAGATATATTTATTGATAATAGTGAAAATATATTAAAAGTTTTAAATAGTTTTTCCGAAAATCTTGAGGAGATAAAAAAAGCTATTCAAAGCAAGAGTGGTGAAAAATTAAACAATATTTTTTCTTCTACAAGAAAATTAAGAAAAGAGATAATAAAAGCTGGCCAAGAAACAGACAAACCAAACTTTGGTAGAAAATAAAATTAATTTAAATTATCAATAGTAGAATAAATTTTTGTCTCTAAATCATTTATAAAAACATTTTTATCTTTTCCAGGCTCAATAGGCTCCAAGAAAGATATCTTAATGTCGTGATTATGTTTTAAAAAACTATTTTTTGGCCAAACCTTACCGGTATTTAATGCAACGGGGACGCAAGGTAAATTTAATGCTTCATATATTCTTCCAGCACCCTTTTTAAAAGGTAATCTTTCACCAAATTTTACTCTTGTCCCTTGAGGGAAAATTAATAGAGGTCTTTTACTAATTTTTATATTATTTTTGATTTTATCAAAAAAATTTAAATTATCTTTTGTAGTAGTGTCTCTGACGATATCAATTGAACCAATTTTTTTTAAATACCAACCAAACAAAGGAATTTTTAAAAGTTCCTTTTTAAGGATAAATATAGGATATTGTAAAGGAGCTTGGAGTATAAATGTTTCAAGTAAAGATTGATGTGCACTTGCAACAAAAAACCTTTCATTTTTTTTTAAATTTTCTGTTCCAGAAAAAGTAACTTTAACTCCTAGTACAAATCTTAATAAAAATATAATTATATGCGCTAATATCTTTCCACAAATTAAAGTAGCTTTACTTGGTAAAATTAATGTTGGTAAAGCTATAATAAAAACTAATATCAAGGCTAGATAAAATAATATGGTAAATAAGATTGATCTTATAAATTGCATTATTGTTTAAGCAAACTCTTAATATCCTGTTTTTTTCTTATTATTCTTGTTTTAGATTTATTTATAATTATCTCAGCTATAAAAGGTTTAGTATTATAGTTTGAAGATAAAGAAGAACCGTAAGCTCCAACATCTGAGATAGCAACGAAATCTGATTGATTAAGTCTTTGGTACTTGTTGTATTTTATGAATTTGCAAGTAGTCTCACATATTGGACCAACAAATTCTAAAGGCCCTTTATTTTTTTTACTATTCTTAATTACTGGAATAATATTATGAACAGCGTCATAAAGAGCAGTTCTCATAAAATCATTCATACCAGCATTTAAAATTGCAAATGTTTTATTAGAACCTTTTTTTAAATATTGAACTTTAGTTACCAAAATAGCCGTATTACCCAAAATTGCTCGTCCCGGTTCAAAAATAATATTACAGTCATATTTTTTTCTAAATTTTTCAACTAAATCTGAATAGTTTTTAAGATTTATTTTTCTATCGCTTTTTTTATATGTAATACCAAAACCACCACCAAGATCTACGAACTTGAAGTAAATTTTTGTTTTTTCAATTATCTCCTCTAAAACTTTTAAGGTCTTCTTAAAAGGATTTTCACTTAATATTTGACTTCCGATATGCACGCTTATTGCATTGAGTTTTAAATTTTTCAATTTTTTTATATTAAGACAAAATGAGATTAAATTTGTTTTTGAAAGTCCAAATTTATCTTCTGCTTTGCCTGTAGAAATTTTTTTATGTGTTGCAGCATTGATATCAGGATTTAGTCTGATGCCAATCGCAATCTTTTTTTTTAAACCACCTGCGATTTTATTAATTAATACAGCTTCATTTTCTGATTCAACATTTATTAATAAAATATTTTTTCTTATTGCTAATTTAATTTCATCCTCTGATTTACCCACACCAGAGAAAACAATTTTATTTGGTTTTATACCAGATTTAATAGCCTTAAGTAATTCACCTCCTGAAACTACGTCTGCACCTGATCCCATTTTTTTTAAAACTTTTAAAATTTGAATATTTGAATTCGCTTTTACTGAAAAACAAATTAATGGGTTAGATTTTTTGAAATTATTTGAAAAAGACTTGTAATTTTCCACAATATTACCTTCAGAATAAAGATAAAAAGGAGTACTCAATTTTGAAGTTAAACTTCTTACAGAGACACCCTCCACAAATAGATTATTATTTTTATATCTTATATAAGACATATATTAAATTATTTTTGTAAAACTATTAATCGACCCTTGGTATTGTGGCTCTGATTTTTTACCGCATGATCCCAATACAAACATTAAAACTATAAGAGTAATAATTAATCTCATTTAAGTTCCTTTTTGTATTTTCTTATCATATTTTTTATATTTCTTTCAGATGTTCCTCCATAAGAATTTTTTGAATTCATGGAGTTTTTTACATTTAAAATTTTTAAAACATTATTATTTAAGTGTTTATAAAACTTTCTAATTTCATTCAAAGTTAACTCGTCTAAATTTTTTTTATTTTTTTCTGCATAATTAACAATTTTTGATGATATTTTGTAAGCATCTCTAAAAGATAGCTTTTTATCTTTTACCAAGTAATCTGCAAAATCTGTTGCTGTGGTATATCCAGTTTTTGCCATATTCAACATTCTAGTTTTATTCGGATTAACATTTTTAATTAATTCATTGCTCATTATTAAAGTATCTTTCAAAGTATCAAATCCTTCGAACACTAACGTTTTATCATCTTGTAAATCTTTAAAATATGAAATTGGGAGTCCTTTCATTATTGTCAAAATAGAATTTAATTTTCCATAATTTATTCCAGTTCTCCCTCTAATAAGTTCTGCAGGGTCAGGGTTCTTTTTTTGTGGCATGATAGAAGAACCAGTTAGCATTTTATCATTAAAGCTAATTAGCTGATAAGCATCTGAATTTAATATTATGAAGTCTTCAGCTAATCTTGATAAATGCATTGCACATACAGCACAAGCGTAAAGGAAGTCTATTGCAAAATCTCTATCAGAAACTGTATCAATTGAATTGTCTGTTGGTTTTTTAAAACCCAATTTCTTCGAAGTAAAATTTCTATCTATATTATAAGAAGTTCCTGACAAAGCTGCAGCTCCAAGAGGTGACTCATCAATCAATTCTAAATTATTTTGAAATCTTTTTTTGTCTCTTTTTATCATTTCATAATAAGCCAAAAGATAATGAGCAAAAGAAACTGGTTGTGCATTTTTAAGATGGGTAAAACCTGGCATTACAGTACTCACGTTTTTATCTGCTTTACTTAAAATATTTTTCATTAAAGAGTTTAATTCTTTAATCAAAATTACCGATGAATCTTTCACCCAAAGCTTAAAATCAGTAACTACTTGATCATTTCTTGATCTAGCAGTGTGCATATAACCAGCTGAGTTACCGATTATTTCGTATAATTTTTTTTCAATATTTAAATGGATATCTTCAAATTTTTCTTTAAAAACAAACTTACCTTTTTTAATCTGTCCTCTAATTTTTTCTAATCCTTTAAGTATTTTTTTACCCTCTTTAGCAGGTATAATTTTTTTCTTAATTAACATTTGAGTATGAATTTTTGAGGCAAAAATATCTTGTTCGTAAAGTCTTTTATCTACGTTTATTGAAGCTCCAATTCTTTGAAAAGATTTAGAGGTAGAACTTTTAAATCTGCTTGACCAAACTGTCTTATTTTTATTTGTCATAAACTATGTTATTTTCAATTTAAATTAATATGAAAATTAGTAAATCTTTTAAAATCTATATTCACATAATATTTGTATTCTTAATCAGCAATACTGTTTTTGCTAACGATGATTTTTCAAAAAATGTAGTTATTTACGAAAAACCAAAGGTAATTAAAGAACTTAAATTTAAAGATTTAAATCTTCAAGACGTCGATCTAACGAATAAAAAAGGCAATATCATGATTCTTAACTTTTGGGCCACATGGTGTATGCCTTGCAGAAGGGAGATGCCATCTCTAGAAAAACTTACCCATTTACACCCAGAAATTAAAGTTTATGCAATAAATATGGAAAAACCAAATAGACTTAAAGCACAAGATTTTTTCAAATTTATTGGTGTTTTAAGTTTAGATATATATTTTGATCCAAAATTAGATCTAGTTAAACAATTCAAAATGCGGGGATTGCCAACAAGCATCTTGATCGACAAAAATGGAAATGAATTTGGAAGAATAGTTGGAGAAATTGATTTCACTGATAAAAATTTTATCAAGATTTTAAAAAAATATATTTAGTTTTAAAAATTATGAAATATTCCTTAAATACAGTTATTTTAGAACCATTATCAAAAACAAAACCTAAAAATGCAGTAATACTTTGTCATGGCTATGGTGGAGATGGAAAAGATATTTCTATTCTAGCAGGTTATTGGAAATCTTATTTGCCTGATACAATATTCATTTGTCCAGACGCTCCAGAAAAGTGTGATGCAAGTCCATCGGGATTTCAATGGTTTGATTTAATAGATCAAAATCCTGAACAAATTTTATCTAAATCTTTGGTTGCTGAAAATAAATTAAATAAACTTATTGATGAAGTTAAAGATAAAAATAGTTTATCAGCTAATCAAATTGTGATTGGTGGATTTAGTCAAGGATGTATGATTAGTTTGCAAACAGGTATTAAACGAAAAGATAAAATTAATTCGATCATAGGATATTCTGGTAAAATTATTGATCTAGATCATTTAGGTAAAAATATTGTTTCAAGACCAAACATTATTTTGATGCATGGAGATATGGATCAAGTTGTTACAATTGATGGATTACTAGAGGCTAAAGATTTTTTTATCAAAAATAATTATAAAATTGAAACAAAAATTTTTAAAAATTGTGAACATAGAATACCCACTGAAGGATCTAGTTTAGGCTTACAATTTATCAAAAAACATTTGTATTAGTTTAATTTCCTTGGTGTAACATAATTATAACTTGATATAATTTTCTGTTTCAGTTAGCTTTCAATAATGATTATTTCTTCATTGGATAAAGTCCCGCTAGAAAAATGTCCAGCTTTAGTTCTTAATGCTGATTTTAGACCTTTAAGCTATTATCCTCTTTCACTATGGTGTTGGCAGGATGCAGTTAAGTCAGTTTTCTTAGACAGAGTAAGTATTGTTTCAAACTACAGAAGAAAAATTAGAAGTCCTTCATTTGAGATGAGTTTGCCAAGCGTAATTGCATTAAAAAATTTTGTTCAACCTTCAGAAAATCCTAATTTCACTAGGTTCAATGTTTTTTTAAGAGATAAATTTACATGTCAGTATTGCGGAGATAAAAAAGATTTAACATTTGACCATCTACTGCCTAAGTCTAAAGGTGGGCTCACTGATTGGAATAATGTTGTTACAGCTTGTTCAAATTGTAATGTAAAAAAAGGTGGTAAGCTTTATGAACATTGTGATTTAAAGCTTACAAATAAACCTTACGCACCTACAGTAGAAGATTTACATAAAAATGGAAGAAATTTTCCTCCAAACTTTCTGCATGAAAGTTGGATGGATTATTTATATTGGGATATTGAATTAGAACCTTAATTAAATTTTTTCAGATATTGTTATAGCAATACGTGATGAAGTTTTAATTACCTTATCTAGTAAACCAAACAAACCTTTTTTTGTTGCACCGTTATCGTAAGCAATATCCTTATGGTGTAACTCATCTTCTCTGAATTTAATTATTTTTTCTTTTAATTTTTTTTCGTCTTTTCCAAGTTTAAATGTTTGATCTTTATAATGACCATCGATAACTTCTTCTACTGAGGCTGTACAGAGCATAGCAGCTTTTTCACCAAGCATAGCGGTTCCAAATCCTAAAGTAACACCCATTATATCCCATAAGGGAAGAAGTTTTGTAGGTTCTATATTTCTTTTTTTAATTTCATTATCAAAATATTCATAGTGTTCTCTCTCATGTTCTTTCATCTCCTCAATTTTTCTTTTAAGGGAAGCATTTTGTTTAAATGTTTTTAAAGCAAGTAATTGACCCTCATAAATCTTAATAGCACCACGTTCTCCAGCATGATCTACTCTAATAATTTCTTCTAAAGTTTTCTTATTTGTTTTGTCCATAATTTCTAACTACTTTAAACATAATACCACTTAGTAAAACTGATATAATTGTATTTATTGTAGCAAGCGAAAGACCTATAAATCTGAAAGTAACGTCTTTACAACTGACTGGAGTGTTTTCTAATTGCTTTAGGAGTTGTTTTGTAGTCAGACCATCCTGAGAGTCGCTTAAATTACATACAAATGACTCACTAAAAAATCCTTGTTCTATACCTACGTGGTAAAATGAAATTATTGCTCCAAATATAAAAAATAAAAAGAGAATTATAGCTATAATTTTTTTAAATCTATTCAAAATAAATAATAGAGAAATGAGTATTACTGAAGCTATATAAGGAATTCTTTCAATTAAACATAAATTACAAGGTTTATGTCCTAAAATATATTGGATAAAATAAGCTATAGATAAAGATAGAATACTAAAAGCTAAAACACCGTTTAATATAAGTCTATTATTTTCAAACATTAAGTAAAGATTATGTAAAAGACAATTGCTAAAATTATAATAAATATTCCTGCTAACGTAAACCATAGTGCGCCTTTTTTTTCTATAAAGTCACCAAATTTTTGACCAAAGAGGTTTGTAAAATATGCAACTAAAAAGAAACGCAATCCTCTAGTAAAAAGGCAAATTAAAAAGAAAACTGGAAGATTATAATTCATTACCCCGCTTGTTATAGTGAAAACCTTAAAAGGCAAAGGAGTAAACCCTGCTAAAAACATTATTCCAAGCCAAGCTAAAAAACCCTCTTTAGTTGACATCACATTTTGCATTTCAAATACTTTTTCCTCATAACCATAAAATTCAATAATAACCATAGAGGCATCTAAAAATAAAACTCCTAACATATAGCCAAACAATCCTCCTAATACAGAGCCTACAGTTGCAATGATGAATATTTTTAAATAATCTTCTCTTTTAGCAACTACCATCGGCACAATCATCAAGTCAGGTGGAACGGGAAAGAAGAAACTTTCGATAAAAGAGACAAAACCTAAGAGAGGTTTAGAAAATTTATGTCTAGCAAGCTCAACACATCTGTCGTATAATTTTTTTAACATGAATTTAAAATGCACAATAGTTAAGTATCTAGCAAGTTTAATATTATCCCCAATGAATAAGAAAAGCCTAAATTTATGAATGAACCAATCGATATAAAAACAAAAAAGATTGTATCCCCACAATATGAAAATAAGTTTGAAAAATCGCTTGTTTTGGAAAATCTTGAACTAAATATACTCTCCCACTGGGATACATGGGGTAAATTTCAACAAGCTTGGACTAGTCGGGCTTATAGAGTTTTCAAAGATTTAGATAAGTACGTAGTTTTAATATATTTAATAAGAAATAATTGGCAGACTTTATCAGACAAATTTCAAGTTTTATCGATGGATGAATTTTATGACTCTGAAAGTATTATAATTGATAAAATTAACTTAATTCAAATATCCAATGATCTAAATATTCCCAAAGAAACAATTAGAAGAAAAGTTAATGAACTACAAAGTTCTGATATTTTAAAAAGAGAGGGTAAATCTATTATATTTAATAAGAAAGGAATAGAAACCCAAAAACCAAATGATACGATCGAACTACTGTCAAATTTTATAGACAAAAAATCAAAAATGTTACAGGGACAAGCATGGTTTGGAAGTCCATTATCAAAAGACTACATTAAAAGTTTTATAAAGAAATATTTTACTTTAGTTTGGTTAAGATTTTTTAGGATGCAAATACCTTTTTTAACAAGACATAGAAATGTTTTTGGGGATCTAGAAACCTGGATAGTCTGGGGGAATATAGGTCTCAGTCATCAATATCAATTAGCAAAAGCAGCTGAAAAAAATCTAATAAGTTCACCAATTACACTTAAAAGTTATTATTCTAATGTTGCAGATGTGAAAATTGATAGGGGGGTAAATGCTTCATCTATAGCTGATATTTCATCAATACCCAGGGCAACAGTAATTAGAAAATTAAATTGGCTGGTTTCGCAAAAAGCTATTAAAAAAAATAAAAGTTTAGAATATCAAATGAAAAAAGGTGGTAAGTTAAATAATCAAATTTCAGAGAATTTTTTGTTAAATCAGCACAGCGTTGCTGAATTTTTAACTGATATTTATGATTTAATGAAAAATTCAAAATTTAAACTATAAAATCTAGTAAAATAATGGAAATAGCAAAATCTATAGCTCCAATTGCTTTAGCAATAATCATGTTTGGTTTAGGTCTAGGCTTAACAGTTGAGGATTTTAAAAGAGTTTTAAATTATCCTAGAGATTTTTTTGTCGGCTTTTTATGTCAAGTTATTTTACTTCCAATAATTGCTTTTATACTAATTCATATAATTACACTTCCTCCTGAAATTGCGCTAGGTGTTATGATCGTTGCTTCAGCCCCAGGTGGTGTCACCTCAAATGTATTAACTAAGTTCGCAGGTGGCGATGTGGCTTTATCAGTAAGTTTAACAGCAATTGTTAGTTTGTTATGTATTTTTACCGTTCCATTAATCGTTTTCAATTCTGCAGAGTTAATTGGAATAGCGATACAAAAGGAAATATCAATGATTTCAATAGCTATTAAAATGTTTTTTGTAGTTACAATCCCAGTATTATTAGGAATGATAGTTAGAAGTTTAATGACAGATTTTATAATTTCTAAAACTTTGATAATTCAAAGACTATCTATCATTTTATTCTTGATTGTATTTATATCTATTTGGGTAGAAGAATGGGATAGAATAGTAAGTTTTATAGTTAGGGCAGGTTTAATAGCTTTTATTTTGAATATAACTATGATTTTGGTTGGTTATTATGTTGCAAAATATCTTACATCAGGAGTTTCTCAAAGAAAATGTATTTCACTTGAATGTGGTTTACAAAATGGAACTTTAGCCGTGGTTGTAGCCACCCAATTGTTTGATGATATTATATTTATGGTCCCTACAGCAGCATATGCACTTATAATGTTTGTAACATCGATAATTTTTGTTCTAATAGTTAGAAAAATCAATTAAATTAAATATTGAATAAAAGGGCGAATGGTGGAACTGGTAGACGCGCCGGACTCAAAATCCGGTGGTAGCAATACCTTGAGAGTTCGAGTCTCTCTTCGCCCACCAAGTTATGGATATAAGTAAATTAAACAGTTTAGTTGAACTTTATTTTAAAAAAACACTAGAAGTTGACGGAAAAAGACCGTTTTTAAAATGGTTAAAACCAGACAAGCGAACTTACAATTGGGAAGATATTACTCAAAGAATTTATAAACTTACTACTAAAATTAAAACTTTAATTAATGAGGGTGACAGGTGCTTAATTTTATCTGAAAACAGACCTTATTGGTTAATGACTGATATTTCTATTATGAATGCTGGAGGCATTTCTGTTCCAATTTTTACAACTTACTCTGCAAACGATTATGAATATATTTTAAATGATTGTAAACCTTCATTGATATTTGTTTCAAATCAAGATCAATTTAATAAGATAAAAAAATTCATTAATGATGATGTAAAAAAAATTATATCGTATGAAAAAATTGATACTGAAAGCTTATTAATTGAGGAGATACTAGATGAAGATGTTAATGAAAAAATTATTAATAATAATTTAAAAAGAAATATGCCTGCATGTATAATTTATACTTCTGGCACTTCAGGAAATCCTAAGGGAGTAGTTTTAAGCCATGGCGGTATTTTATCAAATTGTGAAGGTGCAGTTGAATTATTGGAAAATTTAACAAAAAAAAAAGATCCTATATTTTTAACTTGGTTACCTTTATCTCATTCATACGAGCATACAGTTCAATTTATACAAATCATAGTCGGCGCAAAGGTTTTTTATGCAGAAAGTTTAGAAAAATTAATTTCTAATATGGGAATAGCAAAACCAACAATCATGACAGCTGTTCCAAGGTTTTATCAAAACCTTTATACAAAAATAAACATGAATTTTGAGAAGCAAAGTGGATTAAAGAAATATTTAATTTATAAGACATTAATTTTAGGAAAAAAATTACTTAAAAAAGAAAAACTTAGCTTTATAGAAAAAATTTTAAATTTTTTATGTGAAAAATTAGTTAGAAAAAAGATCAGAGGTCAATTTGGTGGAAACCTTCAGGCATTCGTTTCGGGTGGAGGTGCTCTGGATCAAAATATTGGAGAGTTTTTAAATGCTGCAGGTTTACCTACTCTACAAGGATATGGTTTAACTGAGGCCTCTCCAGTAGTAAGCTGTAATTTACCTGATTTAGTAAAAGTCGAAACAGTAGGACCTCCATTTAGAACAAACAAAGTCAAAATAGCGGAAGATGGTGAAATTTTAATTAAAGGTGAAAATGTAATGTTGGGATATTTGAATTTAAAAGAGGAGACTGAAAAAGTAATTAAAGACGGATGGTTACATACTGGAGATATAGGAGAAATAGATAATAATAATTATTTAAAAATTACTGATAGAAAAAAAGATATAATTGTTAATCTCGGTGGAGATAATATTTCTCCAAGTAAAATAGAAAATATTTTATGTTTAAATGAAAAAATTAAACAATCTTTTGTTTATGGAGATAAAAAAAATTATTTAGTTGCATTAATTGTAAGTGAAAAAGAAATTAATAACGAACAAATTAAACTTATAATTGAAAATATAAATAAAAGCTTAACTTTAATAGAAAAAATTAAAAAATTTGTATTAATTCATGAAGAATTTACAATTGAAAACAGAATGCTTACACCAACTTTAAAGTTAAAAAGAAAAGAAATTATTAAAAATTATAAACAACAACTAGAAAATCTTTATTAAAATTTAAATTAAATTTAATTAAAAATGCTTAAAAAATCATTGGTATTACTAACTTTTTTAAATTTTAATAAAATAATAAAAAAATAAATAAAAAATTAAATTTTGAATCAATTTTACAAATTAATTTATATTTGACATGAATTATTAATTAATTAATGTATTTATTAACAAACGAATCATTAAGATTTGTTTATAACAAGGGAGAATAAGATGGCTAAACGAAGAAGAAAAAAAGCTAAAAAAGCTAAAAAAGCTAAAAAAAGAAGAAGAAGAAGAAGAAGATAGTTTCGCTTTTTTATAAACGCCCTTTTTAATCTTTTAAAGAGGGCGTTTTTTATTGTGCTGAGTCCGGAATCTGTGTTCTTCCTAGAGCTTTGTCCATTTTTTTCTGAACATCTTCAGGATTAATTTTTAATACTGCTTCAAATTCTGATTTTAATCTCTCATAAGCTTTTTCAAAAAGCTGTCTTTCAGAGTAAGATTGGTCAGCAATAATGTCTGTATTTTTATTTAAATCCTTTACTACTTCAGCTAGTTCATAGATTTTACCAGAATTAATTTTTTGATCATATTCCTGCGCACGTCTACTCCACATAGTTCTTTTAATTTTAGGTTTAGTTTTTAAAATAGAAACGCATTTATTAATTTGGTTAATAGATGATATATGTCTTAGTTTAGACTGTTGATTTATAGGCACAGTTAAAGTGAGCTTTTCTTTCTCTATGAAAATTTTATAGAATTGAATCTCAATTTCTCCTATCGTAGCTTTTTCAATTGCTGTAATTTTTCCAACACCATGTTTTGGATAGACAACATAATCTTTAAGATTATAAATACGTTTTTCAGTCGGTTGTTTTTTTATTTTTTTTATTTCTGGCTTTTCTTCTGGACCAAGATTTGTTGTTTTTTTATTTAGAACTTTAGGCTCTAATTTAGTTTTGGCTTTAGTTTTAACTATTTTTCGTTTTTTTCCAATTTTGACTTTTTTAATTTTTTTCTTTTTTACCATATTTATTTATTTTCCAGGTTTTTCTGAAAAGTATTTTTTATATTTGTCTTTAATATTTCTAAATTTTTCATGTTCTTCCATAGGGTCTTTTTTTTTGGAAATATTAGGCCATATTGCAGAAAACTTTTTATTTAGCAACAACCATTTTTCTTTATCTTTCATGTCTTCATCAGTATCAGGAACAATAGCATCAATAGGGCACTCCGGTTCACATACTCCACAATCTATGCATTCATCTGGATTTATAACTAGCATATTTTCACCTTCATAAAAACAGTCTACAGGACATACCTCTACACAATCGGTAAGTTTACATTTTATACATTCATCTTTTACAATATAAGTCATTTAGAGTTTATCAATTTAAGTTTTATTTCCGCACATTCTTTATCAGGAAAGTAAATAAGGCCACAAATTCTTCTCATCAAATTGGATTCATATTGATCCACGGAATTATCAGAAATAATTACTTTCCAAAGATGTTCTATAATATCTTTTTTTATATCAATAGAATTTTGTTTAATTATATTCGTATAATTTAACAGTTGGTTTGAGTTATTTTCTATCTCCTCAGCTTTTTTTAAAATTTTATTTGTATCTTCATTATTTAAATAAGATTTTATAAAATCTTTAATTAAATCTTTTTCATGATCGGAATAAATTTCATCTATATTAGCTGCATGGACTAATAAAGCGGATATACCGATAACACTCTCTTTATCTAATTTATTCATTTATTTAATATTTAAAGAAAGGAGTTTATTAAATGGATTTTCTTTTTTGTCAAATCGTATTATTTTCTCTTTTTTCTTCTTTTCACCTTTAAAAATATAAGTATCAATCGATTTATCTTTTTTGTAGTTCATATATATCATTAATTTATAAAAATTATCCTTTGTACAACCAAGTAAATTCATCATTTCTGCATTAATTTTAAATTTACGATCTTTAGAATTATCTAATATTTTTATAAATAATTTTTCTAGTATATCTATTCTAACAAAGTATTCTTTAAACTTTTCAAAACCACATAATAAAAGAAAATTTTTTTCATAATTTTTATCTATTATAAAATTTAATCCAAATTTTGGTATTTCATGTTTATCTGTTAGGTTATTAAATATTTTCCATAATGAAATTCTAAATTCTACTGCTTTTGGCTTTAACATTTTAGGTAAATAAACATGGTATCTTCCAATTTTAATACCCATTCCCCACAATTTTTTTCTATCTTCTAAAGGTATTAATTTTACAATATTATCTATTTCACTTCTTTTTATAACTCCATTTTTTTCGTACAGTTGAAATACAAGAGCTCTTAAATATTGATTTTCAGTTTTTTGTTTTGTTAGGTTTATTAGGTCTCCGAGTACCTTATTGCTATAATCATCAAACCATTTTTTAAGAAATTCATCTAATTTTAGCTTTGTTTCATGTTGAATAGATTCATCAGCAATAATTTCAATTTCTGGACTAAGGTAATTGTGTCCTTTTTTTAATCTAGCTATAGGATGCTTCTTCCAAATGATTTTGCTTTTTTCATTAATGGATATTGCTTGAGTTTCAATAATTTTATTTACTCTTTTATCTAGCTCTTCTTTTATTCCTTTTCGAGCAGCTTTTTTTATCGATTTGATATCTGTGTCTAGAGTTTTAGATGTAAGTTCTATTATAAATTGAAGACCTTTTAATTCTCCTATTAACTGTCCATCAATGTGTATTTTATTTTCTTCATTAATCTCAGTGTTAAGTATTAGATCTTGTTTTAAACTTCTTGAGAGAATACTGATTTTTTTATCTATAAAACTTTTAGTAAGCTCTTCATGTAATTTATCCGATAATTTGTCTTCAATATTTTTTGTTAATTGAACCCAATAGTCTGAATTTTCAACCCAATTTTTTTTATTTGCTACGTAAGACCAAGTTCTTACATTTGATAATCTGTGTGACAAGAGATCAACATTTCCATGGTCTTTTTCAAGTCCTTTGAGTTGCTCTTTCATAAATGTGCTTGGTATCTTTTTCTTTCTAGTTGATAAAAACTGGAAAACTTTATCAATAATATTGATATGTTGCCCATAAGCTTTTTTTTCAAAATCAGGTATTTGACAACATTCCCAAAGCAATTTTAGATTTTTGTGATAAATAATATTATTCGCTCCTTTCTTTAAAAAGTGCCTTAATACACTTTCATCTAAAGAATCATTAGTTTTTAAAAGATTTTTCTTATCTGGTTTCATTTCAAGAGATGCAATTAGTCCATTAGGGCTATCAAAATTTAATCTAGAATTTCTCCAGTAAATCATTTTAGTTTCTGGTAATTGATGTTTTTCTATATTTTCTATTTCATCTGAATTTAGATTTTCGCAATCTCCAGTTGTTCCAAAACCGCCGTCATTTTTATATCTTCCAGCTCGACCTGCTATTTGAGACATTTCAATTAAATTAAGTCTTCTAGTTTTTTTTCCATCAAATTTTTTTAAATTTGAAAAATAAATTTCATTAATGTCCATGTTTAAACCCATACCAATAGCATCAGTCGCAATTAAATAGTCAACGTCACCTGATTGATAAAGACCAACCTGAGAATTTCTTGTTTTTGGACTTAGAGACCCCATTATCACAGCTGCTCCACCTTTTTGTCTTCTTACTAACTCTGCTATTGCATAAACTTCTTCTATTGAGAAAGCAATAATAGCAACCTTTCTATCTAATCTAGAAATTTTTTTGTAACCTGAATAACCTAATTTAGAAAACCTGGCTTTTTTTTCAAACACTACATCGTCTATAAGATCTTGAATTATACTTTCCATAACTTGAGAACCTAGAAACATAGTCAGTTTTTCTCCTCGAGCATGCAATAATCTATCTGTAAAGATATGTCCTCTTTCTCGGTCGGCGCACATTTGTATTTCATCGACAGCTACAAATTCTACTTCTTTATCTTTAGGCATAGACTCAACTGTACAAATAAAATATTTAGCTGTACTTGGAATAATTTTTTCTTCTCCTGTTATTAGAGCAATTTTTTCTAATCCAATTTTATCAACACATTTGTCATAAATTTCTCTAGCCAAAAGTCTTAATGGTAATCCAAATATACCAGTCTCATATTCTAACATTTTTTCGATTGCTATATGTGTTTTGCCAGTATTAGTAGGACCTAAGAGAGCAATAATTTTTTGAGAGTAATTTTCCATTCTTGTGTTAGATAAATTTTTTTATACTATATATAGACCAATCTTGAGAACAAAATAAGATTAAAACATGACCGAATCAATTTGTCAAATGTTCTAATTTTAAAGATTTGAATTGACTTAAAACCCTCAGTCCCCGTAAGGTCAGTAATAGCTTTTGATAAAAAAGTTATTATGAAAGACATAACTAAGAAAAGTATTTTAAAACTCAAACAATCTTCAACTTTAGCCATCAATGAAAAGTGTAAAAAGCTTTTAAGCCAGGGGAAAAAAATTTATCAATTTGGATTTGGACAGTCACCATTTCCAGTTCCAGAAAGAATTGTTACTGCATTAAAAAATAATGCTCACAAAAAAGAG